>JAKAZN010000107.1 GCA_021815835.1 Pseudomonadota bacterium | reverse complement strand
GCGTTCCAGATCGACGGTCAGGCGGGCGTTGCCGCCCATCTTCGCGTCCTCGATCAGCGCGTCGCACACCGCGCGCGGCAGGCAGATCGGCAGGATGCCGTTCTTGAAGCTGTTGTTGTAGAAGATATCGGCGAAATCCGGCGCGATCACGCAGCGGATGCCGAAATCCAGCAGCGCCCAGGGCGCGTGCTCACGCGAGGACCCGCAGCCGAAATTCTCATGCGCGACGATGATCTGCGCGTGGCGATACGGCTCCTGGTTCAACACGAACTCCCCCCGTTCCGCGCCCGTCGCGTCGTAGCGCAGGGTGTCGAACAGATGCACGCCGAGGCCCGATCGCTTGATGGTCTTGAGGAACCGGGCCGGGATGATCTTGTCGGTATCGACATTCGCCAGCGGCAGCGGCGCCGCGACGGCGGTCAGGGTGGTGAACTTGTCCATGCTCGCGTTCCCCCTCAGCCCAGTTGCCGCACGTCGGTGATCCGTCCCATGACCGCCGCCGCCGCGGCCATCGCCGGGGAGACCAGATGCGTGCGCCCGCCCGGCCCCTGCCGCCCCTCGAAATTGCGGTTCGACGTGCTCGCACAGCGCTGCCCGGCGGTGATCTTGTCCGGGTTCATCCCAAGGCACATGGAGCAGCACGGATCGCGCCACTCGAACCCGGCCTCCAGCAGCACCCGGTCCAGCCCTTCCTTCTCGGCCGCCAGCTTCACCTGGCCCGAGCCCGGCACCACCAGCGCGCGCACGCCGGCGGCCACCTTGCGGCCCTTGGCGACGGCGGCGGCGGCGCGGATATCCTCGAGCCGGCCGTTGGTGCAGGAGCCGATGAACACCACGTCGATCGGCAGGTCCTGCATCGGCGTCCCGGGCGTCAACGCCATGTAGGCCAGCATCCGCTGCATCTGCGCCCTGGCGGCCTCGTCGGCGATCGATGACGGGTCCGGCACCACGCCCGTCACCGGCACCACCGCGCCCGGATTCGTGCCCCAGGTCACCATCGGCGCGATCTCGCGCGCGTCCAGGACCACGGTGGTGTCGTAGGCGGCACCAGGGTCGGTGGGCAGGCTGCGCCAGTACGCCACCGCCTGCTCGAACGCGGCGCCCTTGGGGGCATATTCGCGCCCCTCGACATAGGCGAAGGTGGTCTCGTCCGGCGCGATCAGCCCGGCGCGCGCGCCGGCCTCGATCGTCATGTTGGAGACCGTCATCCGCCCGGCCATATCCAGCGCGCGGATCGCCTCGCCGGCGTATTCGATCACGTGGCCGTTGCCGCCGGCGGTGGTGATCTTGCCGATGATCGCCAGCACCAGATCCTTGGCCGAGGCGCCGAAGCCCAGGCTGTGATCCACCCGCACCAGCATGTTCTTCGCCGGGCGCTGCAACAAGGTCTGCGTCGCCATCACGTGCTCGACCTCGGACGTGCCGATCCCGAATGCCAGCGCGCCCAGCGCGCCATGGGTGGAGGTGTGGCTGTCGCCGCAAACGATCGTTGTGCCGGGCAGGGAAATCCCCAGCTCCGGGCCGATGATGTGCACGATGCCCTGGCGCACATCCAGGATCGGGATATACGGCACGCCGAATTCCACCACGTTCCGCTCCAGGGTCTGGACCTGGATGCGGCTGTCCTCTTCCTTGATGGTGTCCGCGGTGCGCGGGCCGATCGTCGGGATGTTATGATCCGCCACCGCGATCGTCGCGTCCGGCCGGCGCAGGCGGCGGCCGGCGAGCCGCAGGCCCTCGAAGGCCTGCGGGCTGGTGACCTCGTGGACCAGGTGCCGATCGATATAGAGGACACAGGTCCCGTCCGGGAGCCGCTCCACCACGTGACTGTCCCAGATCTTGTCGAACAGGGTGCGGGGCCGGCTCTCGGACATTTTTTGTTTCCTCCGTCTGCGTGTCGGGTCAGGATTCGGCGGCGGCCTCGGCGGCCGGATGCGGGGTGGTGCCGCGCGCCTTCTCGGCGATGCGGGCGGATTTGCCCGACCGGCCGCGCAGGTAATAGAGCTTCGCGCGCCGCACGTCGCCGTGGCGGATCACCGCGATCTCGGCGATGGTGGGCGAATAGAGCGGAAACACGCGCTCCACGCCCTCGCCGTAGCTGATCTTGCGCACGGTGAAGTTGCTGTTCAGGCCCTTGTTGGACCGCGCGATCACCACGCCCTCGAAGGCCTGGACGCGCGCGCGCTCGCCCTCGACGACTTTCACCGAGACGCGCACGGTATCGCCGGGCGCGAAGACGGGCACCGCGCGCGAAGCGGTGAGGCGGGCGATCTCGTCGGCCTCAAAGGTCTGGATGATGTTCATCGGTCAAGGTCCTTTCTCGGATCGATTACGGCGCCACGGTTGCGAAGGCAATCCGGGCGGGTTCAGGGGTCGAGCATCGCGTTGAGCTCGGGCGTGGTCATGGTGGTGTCGAGCCAGTCGAAACCGCCGGTGGAAGCGACCTCCCGGGCCGCGACCAGCATCCCGGTCATGGCGGCGCGATAGAGCGAGGTGGCGAGGCTGATCCGCCGCGCGCCCGCGTCCGCCAGCGCCGCGACGGAGAAGGATTTGCCGCGAATCCCGGCCATGAAGTTGAACGGCCGCGACAGCGCGGCGCAGACCTGACGCACCGCGTCGAGGTCCGGCAGCCCCGGCGCCATCAGCACGTCCGCCCCGGCGGCCTCGAAGGCACGCAGCCGGCGGATGGTATCATCGAGATCGGGGTTGCCGCGCAGGAAATTCTCCGCTCGCGCGGTGAGCGTGAAGCTGAACGGCAGGGCGCGCGCGGCGGCGACCGCGGCCGCGATGCGCGCCACGGCCTGGTCGGGCGGAAACAGCGGCGTGGCGGGATCGCCGGTGGCATCCTCGATCGAGGCGCCCACCAGCCCCGTCGCGGCGGCGAGACCGATCGTCTCGGCCACGCCCTCCGGGGCGTCGGCGAAGCCCTTTTCCAGATCGGCCGAGACCGGCAGTTCCGTCGCGGCAACGATGGCGCGGGCGTGGTCGAGCGCTTCCGCCCGGCTGATCCGCCCATCCCGCCGCCCGAGCACGCCCGCCGCGGCGCCCGAGGAGGTGGCCAGCGCCGGAAACCCGATCCTGGCCAGCAGCCGCGCCGAGCCCGCGTCCCAGGCATTGGCGATGACAAACGGGCGGTCGTGCAGGGCACGGAAAGCGGCGGCCTTGTCGGCCTGGGTCGTGCTCATGCCGGATGCTCCTGGCGCGCCCGCCGCGCCCAAAGATCGGGGCGCCGCGCACGGGTGACCGCTTCGGCCTGCGCGCGCCGCCAGGCGGCGATCGCGGCGTGATTGCCCGAGAGCAGAACCTCGGGCACGCGACGCCCGCGCCATTCCGCCGGGCGGGTGTAGTGCGGGTATTCCAGCAGGCCGGCGCTGAAGCTTTCCTCCTCGGCGCTGTCCGCCGCGCCCATCACGCCTGCCCGCAGCCGGATCGCGGCATCGAGCAGCACCATCGCCGCGAGCTCGCCGCCCGACAGCACATAATCGCCGATCGAAACTTCGCGCAGGCCGCGGGCCTCGATCACGCGTTGGTCGATCCCCTCGTAGCGCCCGCACAGCAGGATCGCCCCCGGGCCCGCGGCGAGCGATGCCGCGTCCGCCTGCGTGAAGGGTTGCCCGCGCGGGGTCAGCGCCAGCATCGGCCGCCCATCGGGCGGTCCGTCATCCACCGAGGCCAGCGCGGCGTCGGCGATCTCGGCGCGCAGCACCATCCCCGCCCCGCCGCCGAACGGCGTGTCATCGACGGAGCGATGCCGGTCGGTGGCGAAATCGCGCAGATCGACGGTCTCCAGCGACCACAGCCCGCCCGCCCGCGCGCGGCCGGCGAGCGAATGGCCGAGCGGACCGGGAAACATCTCCGGAAACAAGGTCAGCACGGTGGCGCGCCAGGTCATGCCGCCACGTCCCCGGAAGGGGACGCCGCGTCCCGCGCCTCGATCACCGCCGGCGCCGCGACCGTCGCGCGCCGCGCCGCCAGATCGACCTCCGGCACCGAAGCGCGGGTGAACGGAACCAGCAGCGGCGATCCGTCCGCGGGCACGATCTCCAGGCTCGCCCCGGCGCCGTAATCATGCACCGCGCGGACGACGCCGAGCTTCGCCCCGGAAGGATCGAACGCATCGAGACCGATCAGATCGGCGAGGTAGAATTCGTCCTCCGCCGCCGGCGCCAGCCGCGCGCGGGGGACGAAGAGTTGCAGGTTCGTCAGCCGCTCCGCGGCATTCCGGTCGCCGATCCGCGTCCCGTCGGCCAATGTCAGTTCCGCCAGTCCCTCGCCGCGCCATTGCACCGAGAACCGCCGCCCATCCGCCGCGTCCAGCCAGCCGTATTCCGCCAGCGCCTCCGGCGGATCGGTGTAGCTGACAACGTGCACCAGCCCCCGCACGCCGTGCGGACGGCCGATTATACCCAACAGGACGGGCACACCCAACAGGACGGGAGCGTCATTCATCCCTGTCTCAGCCGGCGGCCTTCGCCGCGCGTTCCTGCGCCTTCTTCTTCGGCGCGGATTGGTGCGGCTGCTCGCGCCAGGCCGGCATCGGCGCGAGGCCGGCGCGGCCGAGGAAGCGCGCGACGCGATCGGTCGCCAGCGCCCCCTGCCCCAGCCAATGGCGCACACGCTCATCGACCAGGCGCACCCGCTCGGCGTGTTCGGCCGGCAGCATGGGATTGTAGCTGCCCACCTTCTCGATGAATCGCCCATCGCGCGGGGAGCGGCTGTCGGCCACCACGATGTGGTAATAGGGGCGCCGCTTGGCGCCGGCGCGGGCAAGGCGGATTTTCAGACCCATCGGTCGTGTCTCTCCAGTGAGGTGTTCAGAACGGTCGGCCGCCCGGCCGGCTGGCCTGGGACATGCCCTTCGGCATCAGCGCGGACAGGCCGTGGCGCATCAGCCCCTTCTGCCCGAGCTTGTTCATGCGCTTCATCATCGCGCTCATGTCGTCGAATTGTTTCAGCAGGCGATTGACGTCCTGCACGCTGGTGCCGGACCCCGCCGCGATGCGCTTCTTGCGCGAGGCCTTGATGATATCCGGCACGCGCCGTTCCTTCGGCGTCATCGAGGAGATGATCGCCTCCTGCCGCTTCAGCATGTTCGGATCGAGCTTGGCGTCGTCGAGCTGCGATTTCAGCTTGCCTACTCCCGGCAGCATCCCGAGGATGCCGGAGAGCGAACCCATCTTGCCGATCTGGCGCAGTTGCGCGGCCAGATCCTCCAGATCGAATTTCCCGCGCGCCATCTTGGCCGCGAGCTTCTCCGCCTCGTCCTGGTCGATCGTCTCGCTGGCCTTCTCGACCAGGCCGACGATGTCGCCCATCCCCAGGATGCGGCCGGCGACCCGCTCGGGATGGAACTCCTCCAGCGCGTCGAGCTTTTCACCCAGACCGATCAGCTTGATCGGCGCGCCGGTGACGGCGCGCATCGACAGCGCCGCGCCGCCGCGCGCATCGCCGTCCATCCGCGTCATCACGATGCCGGTGACGCCGACCGCCTCGTGGAAGGCGCGCGCGGTGTTGACCGCGTCCTGGCCGGTCATGGCATCGACCACCAGCAAGGTCTCGGCCGGAGAGGTGGCGGCGCGGATCGCCTTCACCTCGTCCATCAGCTCCTGGTCGATCGACAGCCGCCCGGCGGTGTCCAGGATCACCAGGTCGTAGCCCTCGCGCCGCCCGGTCTCCATCGCGCGGATCGCGATCTGCACCGGGGTCTGCCCGGCGACGATGGGCAGGCTCGCGACCCCTGCCCGCTCCCCGAGCTGGGCCAACTGCAATTGCGCCGCGGGACGCTGCGTATCGAGGCTGGCGAGCAGGACCCGCTTGCGCGCGCGCTCCTTCAGCCGGAGCGCGATCTTGCCCGCGGTCGTGGTCTTGCCCGAGCCCTGCAAGCCGACCATCAGCACCGGGATGGGCGCGACGGCGGCCAGATTGAGCGGCACCGCGCCCTCGCCGCCGAGCTCGTCGATCAGCACGTCGTGGACGATCTTCACGACCTGCTGGCCGGGGGTGACGCTGCCCAGGACCTCGGTGCCCAGCGCGCGTTCGCGGACCTTGGCGATGAAGTCGCGCACGACGGGCAGCGCCACGTCGGCGTCAAGCAGCGCGACCCGCACCTCGCGCAGCGCCTCGCCCACGTCGAGCTCCGACAGCGCGCCGCGGCTGCGGAGGCGGTCGAAGACGCCGGAGAGCTTGTCGGACAGCGCCTCGAACACGGGCGGACTTCTCCACAGGCTATCGCGTCGCCGCGCGAGCCTTCGCGGGGCGACGGTGCCCCCGCCCCTGAGGGCGGGGACCGGAGGGACGGGATGTCCCCGGAACGGGCGGCTTATGCGGGCCGGGCCGGGCGGAAGTCAAGGACCGGCCACCTCTGTCGATATCTATTGCGCCAGCTATGTCCGCCCGCCGCGCGCCGTCACACCGGATATCGACGACACCGTCGATGTCGTGCATGGCCACCAGCAGATCGCCTTGTTCAATGCGCATTACGACGAGCGCTGCTTTCAGCCGATCAACGTCTACGACACCGCGACCTCGCGCCCGGTGGCGATGCTGCTGCGTCCGGGCAAGACCCCGTCGGGGGAGGAAATCCGCTTCCATCTGCGGCGGTTGGTGCGGC
>JAKAZN010000106.1 GCA_021815835.1 Pseudomonadota bacterium | reverse complement strand
GATTTCTCCGTGAGACCGGTGAAGGCCTGCGCCTTGGCGATCAGCGTGTCGTCGAGGGCAAGGGTGGTGCGCATCGGGGGCATCCAGCTTCAGGCACGAAATATAGCACCGGTTGATGCTGACACAAGTGCCTTCGCGACCGGCGCCACGGCCCTTCCACCCCATCTTGCGCCCCGTCCGCCCGCTTGGTATCACTCCCCCATGCCGCGCCACGTCGCCCGCATGACCCGCCGCCCCGCCCGCGCCCTTGCGCGTGGCATCGCGCGCGCCGCCGCCTGCCGGCCGGCCTCCCTCCTCCTTCGACTTATCCGCCCCTGAGCGTCCCGCCGGGGTAGCATTGCCGCCGGCCTCGCTCAGGGGGACCCCTGACGATCCGCGTGCGTGCGCAACCCCCCGGAGACCGCTCCCATGAGCATCGAGCATCCCAGCTTCGGCAAGCTGGACCCCAATCGGATCATCATCTTCGACACCACCTTGCGCGACGGCGAGCAGTCGCCCGGCTTCTCGATGAACCTCACCGAGAAGCTGCGCATGGCCGAGGCGCTGGCCGAACTCGGCGTCGATGTCATCGAGGCCGGATTCCCGATCGCCTCCCCGGGCGATTTCGAGAGCGTGAAGGCGATCGCCGAGAGCCTCGGCCAACGTGACGACACCCCGGTGATCTGCGGCCTCGCGCGATCGGGGCGGGAGGACGTGATGGCGGCGGCCGAGGCGGTGCGCCCGGCCAAGCGCAAGCGCATCCACAGCTTCATCTCCACCTCCGCCCTGCACATGAAATACAAGCTGCGGATGGAGCCCGACGAGGTGTTGCAGGCCGTCACCGACAGCGTGACCCTGGCCCGCCAGCATACCGACGACGTGGAATGGTCGGCCGAGGACGGCACCCGCACCGAGGACGATTTCCTGTGCCGCTGCGTCGAGGCCGCGATCAAGTCCGGCGCCACCACGATCAACATCCCCGACACGGTGGGCTATGCGCTGCCCGAGGACATGGCGCGGATCTTCACCATGGTCCTCACGCGCGTGCCGGGCGCGGACAAGGTGGTGCTTTCGACGCATAACCACAACGATCTGGGCCTGGCCGTCGCCAATACGCTGGCCGCGATCGGCGTCGGGGTGCGCCAGATCGAGAGCACGATCAACGGCATCGGCGAGCGCGCGGGCAATGCGTCGCTGGAGGAAGCGGTGATGGCGATGCGCACCCGCAGCGACCGGATCCCGCTGACCAACGGAGTGAAGACGCGCAACCTGCTGAAGGTGAGCAAACTGCTGTCGACCATCACCGGCTTCGACGTGCAGCCGAACAAGGCGATCGTCGGACGCAATGCGTTCGCCCATGAGGCGGGGATCCATCAGGACGGCGTGCTCAAGAACGCCGCGACGTACGAGATCATGACGCCGGACAGCGTGGGGTGGACCAAATCCAACCTGGTGCTGGGCAAGCATTCGGGGCGCG
Source organism: Pseudomonadota bacterium (assembly GCA_021815835.1). GTDB lineage: Bacteria > Pseudomonadota > Alphaproteobacteria > Acetobacterales > Acetobacteraceae > JAJZVS01. The sequence goes on along the minus strand of JAKAZN010000106.1, from coordinate 5,157 downwards.
CGGCGTTCCGCGACAAGCTGACCACGCTTGGCTATCAGGTGGGTGACAATCAGTTGAACGTGGCGTTCCGCCGCTTCAAGGACATCGCCGATCGCAAGAAGGTGGTGTACGACGAGGATATCGTGGCGCTGGTCGATGACGAGGTGATGCGCGACCATGAGCGCATCCGTTTCGTCTCGCTCGATGTGCATTGCGGCTCGAAGGCGCCGCCGCGGGCCGCGCTGGAGCTGGAGGTCGATGGCGTGACGAAATCCGCGACGGCGCATGGCGACGGGCCGGTCGATGCCACGTTCCGCGCGATCCAGCAGGTTTTTCCGCATACCGCCAACCTGGTCCTGTTCTCGGTGGGCGCGGTGACCGAGGGCACTGACGCGCAGGCCAAGACGACTGTTCGGCTGGAGGAGGCCGGCAAGATGGTCGATGGCCAGGGCGCGGATACCGACACCATCGTCGCCTCGGCGCGGGCCTATATCCATGCGCTGAACAAGCTGCTGGTGAAGCGGGCGCGGACGGAGCCGCGAGCGCTGTCGGCGTAGGCGAGGAGGCGGGGCCGGATCGGCCGGTCCCGCCTTGACCCCTGGCGACGCCGCGCCGTACACGCCCCCGACCCACGGACCAGCCCAAGGACGCAGCATGACCGGCCCCTCCGCCCACCCGGCCGACGCCGCCGAACAGGCGCGCACCCTCGCGCTCGCGCTCCCGTATCTGCGCCGCTACGCCGGCGCCACCGTGGTCGTGAAATACGGCGGCCACGCGATGGGCGAGGACGACCGCGCGCGCGAATTCGGCGCCGATATCGCGCTGCTCAAGCAGGTGGGGATCAATCCCGTCATCGTGCATGGCGGCGGGCCGCAGATCAACGCGATGCTGAAACGGCTTGCCATCCAGTCCACCTTCATCGACGGGCTGCGCGTCACCGATGCCGCGATGGTGGAGGTGGTGGAGATGGTGCTCGCCGGCACCGTCAACAAACAGGTGGCCGGGCTCATCACCGGTGCCGGCGCGCTCGCGGTGGGCATCTGCGGCAAGGATGCGGGGTTGATCCGCGCGCGCAAGCTGACGCGCACCAAGCGCGATCCGGACAGCAATATCGAGCGCGCGCTCGATCTCGGGTTCGTGGGCGAGCCGGAAGCGGTCGATGTGCGCGTGATCCATGCGTTGACCGGTGCCGGGCTGATCCCGGTGATCGCGCCGGTCGGCATGGGCGCGGACGGGCAGACCTACAACATCAACGCCGATACCGTGGCCGGCGCCATCGCCGGGGCGCTGAATGCCACGCGGCTGTTGATGCTGACGGACGTTGCGGGCGTGCTCGACGAACAGAAGCGGCTGATCCCGGAACTGAGCATCGCGCAGGTGGAAGCGGGCATCGCCTCGGGGATGATTTCGGGTGGGATGATTCCCAAGGTGGAAACCTGTGTCGCCGCGGTGCGCGCCGGCAGCAAGGGCGCCGTCATTCTCGACGGCCGCGTGCCCCATGCCTGCCTGCTGGAGCTGTTTACCGAAGGCGGATCGGGGACCATGATCCGCCTGTAACCGAGAGGGCCACGCGCATGGCCGAATTCGACCGCGATACCGGCGCCGCAACCTGGCCGCACGAACTCTACGATCTGCTGCGCCGCGCCGGCGTGACCCAGTTCGCCTATGTGCCCGATGCGGGCCACAAGGTGCTGATCGACCGCTCGCTCGCCGATCCCGACGCGCATTCCATTCCGCTGACGACGGAGGAAGAAGGTGTGGCGCTGCTGGCCGGCGCCGATCTCGGCGGCGCGCGCGGGGTGCTGTTGATGCAATCCTCCGGCGTCGGCAATTGCATCAACATGCTGTCGCTGATCGCCGGCGCGCGCTTCCCGTTCCTGACCTTCGTCTCCATGCGCGGCGAGCACGGGGAGGGAAATCCGTGGCAATTCCCGATGGGCCAAGCGGTGGCGAAGGTTCTGGAAGCCATGGGCGTGATCTGCCTGCGCGCCGAGCGCGCCGATGAGGTGATCCCGACCGCGTCCGCGGCGCTCACCATGGCCTTCCAGTCCGGCCAGGCGGTGGCCGTGCTGCTCACGCAGAAGCTGATCGGCGCGAAGTCGTTCTGACCTTGGGGGAAGATCATGGCAAGGCTCAACCGCATCCAGATGTCGGCGCTACCGGTGCCGGTGCTCGATCGGCGCCAGGCGGTGCCCGCGTTGATCGAACGGCCGCAGGATTACCTTGTGGTCGCCGGGCTGGCGGGGACGGCGCAGGAACTGACGGCGATGACCGCGGACGCGGCGTCCGTGTTCGGCCTCGGCGGCGCGATGGGCGCGGCGCCGATGATGGGGCTGGGGCTTGCGCTGGCGCGGCCCGACCGGCGCGTGCTGGTGGTCACCGGGGATGGCGAACTGCTGATGGGGCTGGGCGCGCTGGCCGCGATCGCGGTGCAGAATCCGCCCAACCTCAAGATCGTCTGCGTCGATAACGGGCATTACGGGGAGACGGGAAACCAGGACAGCCACACGGGGCTTGGGGTGGCGTTGGACATGATCGCGCGTGGGGCGGGGATTCCGGTGGTCTGCCGGATCGATACGGCGGCCGATATTCCCGAGGGACGGCGCCTGCTCGCCGAGCCGGGTCTTGCGTTCATCCTGCTGCGGGTTACCGAAGGCCCGCCGGCGAAGATCAAGCGCAATCTGCAGCCGCATGTCGCGCGCGATCGGTTCCGTGCCGCGCTCGCCGGCTAAGGCGGCGCGGCGAACAGTTCCCCCAGCCGATTTTTCTGCACCTTGCCGGTGATTGTCAGCGGCAGCGCCGTCTCCGCCACCACGCGCCAGACCCGCGGCAGCTTGTAGGCGGCGAGCGCGCCGGCGCAATGCGCGGCGAGCGAGGCCGCATCCGGCGCCGTGCCGGCGCGCGGCACGATCACGGCGGCCAGCACCTCATCGCGCGCCGCGTCCGGCAGGCCCACGACATAGGCCTGGGCCACGTCGGGGTGGGCTTGCAGCACCTCCTCCACCTCGGCCGGCGCGATATTGATGCCGCCGCTTTTCACCATCTCCTTGATCCGGCCGCGGAACCGCAGGCGCCCGTCGGCGCCGATGAAGCCGAGATCGCCGGTCAGCAGCCAGCCATCCGCGTCGAACGCCGCCGCGCTGCGTTCCGGGTCGCGGTAATAGCCCAGCATGACGTGGCCCTTGACCCGGATCTCTCCGGTCTCTCCCGTAACCAGTGCGCGACCCGTGTCGGGATCGGCGATGCGGATGCGCTGGCCATCGAGCGGCGGCCCCACCGTGGTCGCGCGCAGGTCCGCCGGATCGGCCGCATCCGTCACCGCGCAATTGCCGTAGGTTTCGGTCATGCCGTAGATCTGGCAGGCCATCGGCGCGATCTCGGCGATCGTCCGGTGCATCTGCTCGGGCGTGCCGATCGTGGCGCATTTCCGCACGCGGGCGAGGTCGTCCGGGCCGCGCGCCGGATCGGCAAGCAGCGCGGCCAGCATGTTCGGCGTGCCGTACAGCGCCGTACACCGCGCCCGCGCGATCAGCCGCACCGCCGCGCCGGCCTCGAAATGGTCCTGCAGCACCACCGACGCGGCATGGGTAAAGGCGGCGAACAGCGCATTCACCGATCCGAGCGCCCAGAACAGGGAGACGGCAAGCCACACCCGATCCTCGGGTTCCAGGTGCAGGCGCGCGCCGATATCCCACATGTTCTCGATCAGCCCGCGATGGGCCAGCAGCACGCCCTTGGGCCGCGAGGTTGACCCCGATGTGTAGAGCAGGATGGCCGGATCCTCGGGCCGCACCGCGCCCGCGAGCCGGTCCAGTTCCGCCTCCGCCACGCCGGCGCCCATGCCGTCGAAGCGCGCGAATGCCAGCGTATCGTCCCGCGCGCCGGCGCCGAGCACGACCACGCGGCGCAGCGCGGGCAGGCGTTCGTTCCACGGGCGCAGGCCGTCCAGCATCGCCAGGAAATCGGCCTTGAGGAACCGGTCGGTCGTGACCAGCGCCGCCGCACCCGAATGATCGAGCACGTACTCGAGCTCGCGCGACGTGGACCAGGTGTTGATGCCGACCGGGATCGCCCCGATCAGCTTGGCCGCCAGATCGAGCAGCACCCATTCCGCCCGGTTGCCCATCAGGATCGCGAGCCGTTCCCCGGGCCGCAGCCCGAGCGCGATCAGGTCCCGCGCCAGCCCGCGCACCCGCGCGCGCAACCCGGCGTAATCGTAGCTCTGGCCATCATCGCCGAGCAGCGCGAGACGCGCCCCGTCCGCCGCCGCGCGTTCGTCGAGCAGCGCGCCGACGGTCCGGGCTTCGGGCCGGCCGCTCATGCCGCGCCCGGACAGAGCAGGATGCGCCCGATCGGCGCGGCGCGTTCCACCATCCGGTGCGCCTCCGCCGCGTGCATCAGCGGCACTCGCGCCGCGATCGCCGGGCGGATCGCGCCGCGCGCCACCAGCCGCAGCGAGTCCGCAAGCTGCGCGCGGCTGGTGCTGCGCGCCGAGAGCAGCGCGATGTCGCGCAGGAACAGTTGCGCCGGATTGAAGCGGACGAAATCGCCGCTGAGCTGGCCCACCAGTACCCAGCGCGCGCCTTCCGCCAGGCTGCGCCGCGTGGCCTCGAAGACACTGCTCCCGACATTGTCGATCGCCACATCGACACCCTCGCCGCCGGTCAGCGCGCGAATCTCGGCGGAGAAATCGCTGCCATGCGGGGCCACCACCACGTGATCGGCGCCGGCGTCCAGCAGCGCGGCGCGCTTGGTCGGCGAGCCGGTCACCGCGATCACCTCCGCGCCGGCAAGACGGGCGAGCTGCACGCCATGGATGCCAAGCCCGCCGCCCGCGCCGGTGATCAGCGCGCGCTCGCCTTCGGCCAGCCGCGCCACGTCGCGGATCGCGTTCAATTCGGTGCCGATCGCGCAGGCGACGATGGCCGCGTCTTCCAGCGCCACGCCCTCCGGCACCGCCACCAGATTGTCCTCCTCCACGCAGACCAGCTCCGCGTAGCCCCCGTTCAGTCCGGCATCGCCCAGGAATTCCTGCTCCCGGCACGAGGTTTCGCGCCCGCCGCGGCAGAACCGGCAATGGCCGCAGATATGCCGCCGCTGCGCCGCCGCCACGCGGTCCCCGGGGCGGAACCCGCTCACGTCGGGGCCGACGGATTCGACGATGCCGGAGATTTCGTG
>JAKAZN010000105.1 GCA_021815835.1 Pseudomonadota bacterium | reverse complement strand
CGATACCGGCCGCCGTTGACCCATTCTTCATGGGTCAACATCAAGGGCGGCTGGTGTAAGTTATGATGTGGGTCAGGAGGCGTTGCGCTGATCGAGCCTGATCCGAACGTCGGGGAGGTTCGTGGGCAACAATTCGCGGACCCGCGTGACCGGATGATCGGCGATTTGCTCCAGCACCCGACGGAGGTACCAGCCCTCCAGTTCAGCGAACAGCGCCATGCACAGCACCGCGCTCTGCGCCGTGCGGGCGGCCGACCGCGGATCTCGGCCTCGATCGCATACAGGGCCGCGCAGCTTCTCCGAGGAGGCACCGAACCGCTCGCGCAGCAGCGGAATGGTCAGGGCGGCAGTCAGCGAGGCGACGTCACGGTATCCCACCGCAAGACTGTCTGTCCCATTCTTGGCACAATCCTAGACGACCTCGGCACTGGACTTCACCGCTCTGAGAGTGTATTGTCTTGAATTATGAACGCCGCGCATCGGGCGCGACAGTCTGGAGCCGCCACCCGCCATGGACCAGGATGTCGATCTCAGCCTGCTCGTCGCCGCCACCGGCGCCGAGGTGATCGAGCGATTCTTCAATACCCAGACGGAAATGCAGCGCCGCAACTGGCCGGCGAATCTCGCCGCGCAGGTCTATCGGGCTATGCGGGCGGCCGAGCTGACCGAGCTTCAGTCGCCCGCGCATACAGCACTGTCAGCTCAAGCAGCAGCGTCGCAAAGGTCTGATCGAGCGCACTGAGCATGGCGGTGGTGATCCGCCGCCGCTTCTCCCCACCGCTCAGCATCGCCTGACCGATCCCGCGGATATCGGGACTCTCCGACAGCACCCAGGCCTCGTGCATCACCGCCCGGCGCTCCTCATGCGCCTCCCGCCAGCGGTCGAAGAAATCGCCGATCGTCGGCCGTTCCTCCGGCAGCACCGTCTCGAACGCCTCGCGCAGCAGGTCGGCGCGGCGCTCGGGACTCATGTGCATCGTGTCCCGCAGCAGGGCTTCCGGCATATCGCGCCACCAGCCTTGCAGCAGCATATCCTGCAGCTGCTCGCTCACATCGCCGCGGATGGCGATCATGCTGATGAGGGTGAGGTGCTCGTCGGGCAGGGTCAGCGCAGCCATGGCTCGGGTCCGGGGTCAGGAAGCGGGCGGGTCCCGCGTCAGAGCGCCTCTGACACGGAACCCTTTGCAAATGGTTTGCGCCCGCTCAGCCCGCAACCGGAACCTGCGCGGCCGACCGGCCGCGGGTCTCCGGCAGCATCAGCAGGGCCAGGATCATGATCGCGTAGGCGACCACGCCGAAGCCGGCGATCGCCGGCCCCAGCCCGAACCGGTGCGCCAGGAAACCGACCATCACCGGGAACACCGCCCCCAGGCCGCGCCCGACATTGTAGCAGAACCCCTGCCCGGCCCCGCGCACCTCCGTGGGGAACAGCTCAGTCATGAACGATCCCATCGGCGAGAACATCATCAGCGAGATGAAGCCCATGATGAAGCTGACCAGCAAGGTCATGCCGTTGCCGATCGGCGCCAGCATGAAGATCAACAGCACCACCGAGGAGCCGATGGCCGAGACCATGAACGTCGCCTTGCGCCCGATCCCGTCGGCCAGATAGGCGCCGGACACGAAGCCGAAGAACGCCCCCAGGATCAGCACCAGCAGATAGCCGCCGGTGCCGACCGCGCTCATGTGCTTGACCGTTTTCAGATAGGTCGGCAACCAGATCGTCAGCACGTAGCTGCCGCCCTGCGAGCCGGTGACCATCAGCGCCACCCGCCAGGTGGTGGACAGATAGGGCGGCTTCAGGGCGGCGAAGATCTGCGTGAGCGCGCCGCCGACCGACTTCGCCTCGCGGTGGATCTCCGGCTCGTCGACGAAGCGGCGGATGTAGAAGACCAGGAACGCCGGCAGGATGCCGACGAAGAACATCGCCCGCCAGGCGATCTCCTTCGGCATGATGGCGAAGAACAAGGTGTAGAGCAGCGCCGCCGCGCCCCAGCCGATGGACCAGCCGGTCTGCACGATTCCCACCGCCCGGCCGCGATATTTGTCGCGGATGACCTCGCCCATCAGCACCGCGCCGGCCGCCCATTCGCCGCCGAAGCCGAGACCCTGGATGGCGCGGAACCAGAACAGTTGCGTCGGCGTCTGCGCCAAGCCGCATAGGAAGGTGAACACCGCATACCAGGCGATGGTGACCTGCAGCACCCGGACCCGACCGAACCGGTCGGCCAGCGCGCCGGCGATCCAGCCGCCGAACGCCGAGATGATGAGGGTGATGGTCGCCAACTCGCCCGCTTGCGGGACCGTCAGGTGCAGCACCGCGATCAGCGTCGGGATGACGAAGGCGAACATCATCACGTCCAGCGCATCGAGCGCCCAGCCGCCGAAACAGGCGATCATGGTGCGCCGCTCGCGCGACGTCAGGTCGCCGAACCAAGTGAACATCTCTCTTCCCCTCTATTGAGATGCGATTGCCACGAATCAAGCACGCGCCGGGCGGAGAGGCAAATCAGCGCAGGCCGAGTCGGGCCCGTTCCGCCGCCAGCTCGGCCTCGTCGCGATAGCCGATGACGATGCCGCCGGCGAGTTGCGCCCCCCCGGCGTAGCGGGCGATTCGCGCATCCGGCATGGTGATGCGGTTGTGGTCGCGGAGCGCCCAGTCGCGCAGCGCCGCGTCCAGCCGCGCGCGCTCGGGGCCGAAGCGCGGATCGGCGCCGAGATCGCGGAGCTCGTCGGGGTCGGTGCTCAGGTCGAACAGCATCGGGCGGAAGCCGACGGCGTGGATCAATTTCCAGCGCCCGTCGAACACCATGAACAGGCGGCAGTCGGCGATCTGCTGGCCGAGGGTGAGCCGCGCGTCCTGCATGGAATAATCGTACTCGGAGAAGACGTGGCCGCGCCACGCCTCGGGCGTTTCCCCGCGCAGCCAGGGCAGCAGCGACCGGCCTTCGATGACATTGGGCGCCGGGGTGCCACCGAACCATTCGACCAGGCTCGGCACCAGGTCGATCGCCTCCACCAGCGCCTCGCAGGTGCCGCCGCGGGTGGCGTCCGCCGCCGGCGAGGGATCGGCGACGATGAGCGGGATCTTCACCGAGGGTTCGTGGAACAGGTCCTTCTCGCCCAGCCAGTGATCGCCGAGATAATCGCCATGATCGGAGGAAAACACGATCATGGTGCGATCGGTCAGGCCGCGTTCATCAAGAAACCGGAACAATCGGCCGAGTTGGTCGTCGATCTGCCGGATCAGGCCCATATAGGCGGGGATCGCCTTCGCCCGCACCGCGTCGTCGGCGAAGTTCCGGGAGACGCGATGGGCCATGAAGGCCGCGAACACCGGATGCGGGTCGTCCCGCTCGGCCGGATCGCGCACCGGCGGAACCACATCGGTCTGGCGATAGAGCGCATGGTAGGGCGCCGGGGCGATATAGGGCCAGTGCGGCTTGATGTAGGAAAGATGCAGGCACCAGGGCCGCCCGTCGGCTTCGGCGCCGGCGATGAACGCCATCGCCCGGCCGGTCATGTAGGGGGTTTCCGAATGTTCCTCCGGGATGCGCGCCGGCTTGTCGGCGTGATCGAGCAGCCAGCCGTTCAGCACTTCGCCGTTCGGGCCGGCGGCGGCGTTGGCCCAGGATTCCCAGGGGCTGTCGCCGGTGAAGCCGAGGCGGCGCAGATAGTCGTTATAGGCGGGATCGCCGCGCCGCCCGCCGGCGGGGAACAGGCCGTCGTCACGCTCGAACGGTTCGAACCCGCATTCGGATTCGCGGATGCCGATCGCCGAGGCGGGATCGATGCCGAGCCGGGCCAGGCCCTCGGCATCGGCGGCCATATGCGTCTTGCCGACCAGCACCGCGCGCACGCCGAGCGGGGCGAGATGCGTCCCGAGCGTCGGCTCGCCGACGCGCAGCGGAAATCCGTTCCAATTGGCGCCGTGGCTCCGCATGTAGCGCCCGGTATAGAAGCTCATGCGCGAGGGACCGCACACCGGCGACTGCACATAGGCGCGGGTGAAACGCACCCCGCGCGCGGCCAGCGCGTCGATGTTGGGCGTGTGCAGGGTGGGGTGGCCGGCGCAACCGAGATAGTCGAACCGCAGCTGGTCGCACATGATCCAGAGCACGTTGCGGCCCGGCATGGCTCAGCGCCCGGTCAGGATGCGTTCGACCAGCTGTTTCACGGTGGGGATGAACCCGTTCGAGTAGAACGGGTCCCGCGCGAAGCGGAACCCGTTGTGGCCGGAGAACATCAGGTTGTGCTCCACCGTCTCCGGCGTGTCGTCATGGGCGATGTCCTGCAGCGTCTTCTGGATGCAGAAGCTGCGCGGGTCGGGGCGTTTGCCGGTGGTGTGCTCGGCCTCGTGCTGGGACCAGTTGGAGAAGCGGCACTGGCTCAGGCAGCCCATGCAGCCGATCTGATCGGCGGTGATCTCGCGCGCCTTGGCCGGAGTGACGAAGATCAGCGAGGAATCCGGGGTCCGCATCGCCTCGGTGAAGCCCTGCGCCTCCCAGGCGCGCACCTGGTCCAGATCGGCCGGGGTCAGATAGACCGGGCGCTTGCGCGGGCCGACGCCGTATTCGGCCACATGCTCGCCGATCGGTTCCGGCGAATAGGCCACCTGGCGCTCGTTGCGCTCGCGCAGTTCCTGGATGAAGCCGTTGTTCACCGCCGAGGAATAGAACCCGGTGGGGGAGAAGCGGTTGAGGAACACGTCGCCGGCGTTCAGGGTCAGCAGCTTCTTCTTCCACGCCTCGCTGACCGGGGATTCGCGGGTCAGCAGGGGACGGGTGCCGAACTGGAACGCCACCGGGCCGAGCTCGGGGTTGTCGATCCAGTCCTCCCATTCGTCGAGCCACCAGACGCCGCCGGCCATGATGATCGGGGTCTCGTGCAGCCCGTATTCGCGCATCACCTTGCGCAGCGCGACCACCCGCGGATACGGGTTCTCGGGCCGGGTCGGGTCTTCCGAGTTGGACAGCCCGTTATGGCCACCGGCCAGCCACGGGTCCTCGTAGACCACCCCGCCCAACAATTCGGCGGTCTTGTGGTAAGCACGCTTCCAGAGCGCATTGAAGGCGCGGGCCGAGGAAATGATCGGGTAGTAATGGACACCGAACCGGGCGGCGATGTCGGACAGCCGGTAGGGCATCCCGGCGCCGCAGGTGATGCCGGCGATGATGCCCTTGGCCTGTTCCAGCACCTCGGTGATAATGCGTTCGGCGGCGCCCATCTCCCACAGGATGTTGGCGTGGATGCGCCCGGCACCGGAGGCGAGTTCGTAGGCCCGCCGCGCCTGGGTGAGAGCCCCCTTGATGGCGTAGGCCACCAGCTCCTCATGGCGTTCGGTGCGGGTGCGGCCGTGATAGGTCTGCGGGATGCGCCGTCCCGCGGCGTCGAAACTGTCGGCGTTGACGGCCGAGAACGTGCCGATCCCGCCCGCCGCCGCCCAATGGCCCGAGGTGATGCCGTTCGAGATGGACACGCCCTTGCCGCCTTCGACCAGCGGCAGGATCTCGGCTCCGCCCATGCGGATGGCGTTGAGGAGTTTCATCGCTGCGCCATCCGGCGGGAAGCTGGCGCGCAGCCTGCGATCGCGACGGTCATCGACATCCCTCTGCTTCCCCCGAATCCATAGAAGAAGTCGGCCGCTCCCCGCAACCGGCCCCCTCGCCGCGCGGTCGCGGAGAGGGGGCTATCGCTGACGATGCGCGCTCAGTCCCCCAGCGCCGGCTGCTCGCGACGGTCGCGCCCGCCACCACCGCCCTTCGGACCCACCTGGTCGGTGATGTCGGCCCCGGTCGCCTGATCGACCACGCGCATGGAAAGCTTCACCTTCCCCCGCTCGTCGAAGCCGATCACCTTGACCTTCACCGCATCGCCCACGTTCACCACATCGGTGGTCTTGTTCACCCGCCCGGGCAGCAGTTCGGAGATATGCACCAGCCCGTCGCGGGAGCCGAGGAAGTTCACGAAGGCGCCGAATTCGGCGGTCTTCACCACCTTGCCGTTGTAGATCATGCCGATCTCGGGCTCGGCTACGATGCCGCGGATCCAGTCGATCGCCGCCTGCGCGCGCTCCTGTTCGGAGGCCGCGATCTTGATCGTGCCGTCATCCTCGATGTCGATCTTGCAGCCGGTCTGCTCGACGATCTCGCGGATCACCTTGCCGCCGGTGCCGATCACCTCGCGGATCTTCTCCTTCGGCACGTTGATCACGGTGATGCGCGGCGCGGTCGCCGCCACATCGTGCCGGGCGCCGGTGATGGCCTTGGCCATCTCGCCCAGGATGTGCAGCCGCCCGTCCTTCGCCTGATCCAGCGCGATGCGCATGATATCCGGCGTGATCGAGGTGATCTTGATGTCCATCTGCAAGGAGGTGACGCCCTTCTCGGTGCCCGCCACCTTGAAGTCCATGTCGCCGAGGTGATCCTCGTCGCCCAGGATGTCGGACAGCACGGCGAAGCCGCGATCCTCCTTGATCAGCCCCATGGCGATCCCGGCCACCGGGCGCACCAGCGGCACGCCGGCATCCATCAGCGCCAGCGAGGAGCCGCAGACGGTCGCCATCGAGGACGAGCCGTTGCTCTCGGTGATCTCCGAGACCACGCGCAGCGTGTACGGGA
>JAKAZN010000104.1 GCA_021815835.1 Pseudomonadota bacterium | reverse complement strand
CACCGCGTAGCCGGCGGTGGCGTAACGATCCGCCATGTCGCGGATATGGTGGTTGACGCCGAAAATCTCCTGGATGACGACGATGCCCTTGGTGGCGCCGGACGGGCCGGCGGTATAGGCGGACAGCGCGAAGCCGTCGGCGGCTTTCAGTTCGATGATGTGACCCATCGGTGCGTGCTCCCTAATCTTGGATGTTGTGCGTGACGCCAGCATGACGCGGCACGCGGTCGCGTCAACGGGGTATTTTTTTGGGGGTATTTCGGGCCAGGCGGCGGTCCGGCCCGCCTCTCGCCATGCCCGGGGATGCGCCCCATACTGCGCCCATCCCCGCATCCGGACGCCGCCATGACCGATCTGCCGCTCGCTGGCCTGACCGTTCTCGATTTCGGCCAGATCTTCCAGGGACCCTATTGCACCTTGCTGCTCGCCAAGGCCGGCGCGCATGTCATCAAGATCGAACCGCCCGGGGGCGAGCCGCTGCGCCGGCGCGCCGAGCCGGGGAAGTCGCAGATCTTCTCCTTCGCCATGCTCAATTCCAACAAGCAGGCGGTCACGCTCAACCTGAAATCACCACGCGGGAAGGCGCTGCTGCGGCGCATGGTCGCGCGCGCGGACGTGCTGCTGGAAAATTTCTCACCCGGAACGATGGACGGGCTCGGCGTGGGATACGCGGCGCTGGCCGAGGTCAATCCGCGTCTGGTCTATGCCTCGGGCTCGGGGTTCGGGATCAGCGGGCCGGATCGGGACAATCTGGCGATGGATTTCACCATCCAGGCCGCGTCCGGGATCATGAGCGTCACCGGCGCGCCCGACGGCCCGCCGATGAAGGCGGGGCCGACCCTGGTCGATATGATGGGCGGCATCCATCTCTACGCCGGAATCATGACGGCGCTCTTTCAGCGCACCGTCACCGGGCGCGGCCAGCTGGTGGAAGTGGCGATGCAGGAGGCGGTCTATCCGACCCTCGCCTCGCCGATGGAATATTACGTCCGCAACGGCACCGTGCCGGGCCGCGCCGGCAACCGCCAGGCCGCGCTCGCCAGCGCGCCCTATAACGCCTATCCGGCCGCCGATGGCTGGGTCGCGATCCATGTCGTGACGGAAGGCCACTGGCGGAACCTGCTGACGGCGATGGGCCGGGAAGATCTGGCGGAGGATCCGCGCTACGCCACCAATGCCGCGCGCGCGGCGAACATGGACGCGGTGGACGCGCTGGTCGCCGGCTGGACCAGCGGGCTCGGGAAGTTCGAGATTTTCGCGACGACGAAGCGGCTGCGCATCCCCTGCGCGCCGGTGCGCGACGTGGCCGACGTGATGGCCGATCCGCACATGCACGAGCGCGGATTCCTGGAGCATTTCGACCATCCGGAATTCGGCGACGTGGTGCTGCCCGGTTCGCCGCTGCGCTTGCACGGCGCGGGCAAGGTCGCGACCACCGCGAGCCCGACGATCGGGCAGCATAATGCCGAGGTCTATGGCGGCTGGATGGGCTTGTCGGCGGCGGAGCTCGCGGAATTGCGGGACGAGGGCGCGATCTGACCCGCTGCTACGACCAGCTCACGCCGGTCGGGGGGTGGGCGCGCACCACCTCCTCGTTCACCTCCGCGCCCCAACCGGCGCCGGTCGGGATCAGCAGTTCGCCCGCTTCCACCACCGGCGGGACGGTGAGCAGCTGATCCTTCCACTTCACGTCGTCGATATCGATCTCCATCACCCGAAAATTCGGGATCGCGGCGCAGAAATGCGCGCTCATCAACGTGCCCAGATGGCCGTTGAAATTATGCGGTGCGACGTTCACCTCGTAGGTGTCGGCCATTGCCGCGATCTTCATCGATTCCAGGATGCCGTTCCAAGCCACATCGACGATCGCGACATCCATCGACTGGCGCTCGAAGAACGGACGGTATTGCCGGCGGCCGAACAGCGATTCGCAGGACGCGATGCGGGTGCGCGAGCAGCGCCGGATCTCGGCCAGGGCGGCGGGGTCGTAGGAATCGATCTCCAGCCAGGCGAGATCGAATTCCTCCAGCGCCTGGGCGATGCGGATATAGCCCTCGGTGCGGAAATTGAAGTTCAGATCGACATGCAGCCCCACGCCCGGCCCGGCGCCGCGCGCGAAGGCCGCCATCTGCGCGCGCAGGCCCGCGATCAGCGCGCGATCGGCGGGCAGGTCGGGCGCGAAGGGGGCGTTGAAGCCCGGCATGTGCAGGCCCGATCCGTCGCCGTCGAGGCACATGATATTCGTCTTCAAGCCCTTGAACCCGCGCGCGGCGACGAGCGCGCCCTGGCGCGCCACGTCGTCCAGCGTGCCGATCGGTTCGGCGCCGGTCCAGTCGCGGAATTTTTCGCCGTACATCGCCTGGTAGGACCCGCAATGCGACCAATACAGGCGCAGCCGGTCGCGGATCGGGCCGCCCAGCAACTCATAGACCGGCACGCCGAGCGCCTTCGCCTTCAGATCGACCAGCGCGTTCTCGATCGCCGCGATCGCCTGCTGGTTCATGCCCCCGGGAGCGGCGCGGGTCACGCCGTGCAGGAACGCGGTGTGCCGCTCCACCGGCCGCGGATCGGCCCCGATCAGCCGCGCGCCGAGCCGGCGGATCACGCCGGAAAGGCCCTGGGAGCCGTAGGATTCCATGTATTCGGACCAGCCGACCAGGCCGGTATCGGTGGTGATCTTGAGGAACGAGAAATCGCGCCAGCCGGCGTTGCAGTGCAGGTCCTCGATCGCGGCGATGCGCATGGCCCGTTCCCCCCTGGTCCCGGGCGAGCCTAGCGCATCACCTCCCCGGCGACGATCCGGAGCCGGCCTTCGCCGATGTCCAGCAGCAGCGCGCCGTCGGGCCCGAGCCCGGCAAAGCGACCCTCCCGCCGCGTCCCGTCGCCCAGGCGCACCATCAGCGCCGTGCCCACCGGATGGGCGCGCGCGAGCCAGGCCGCGCGGACCGCCGCGAATCCCTCCGTCTCCCACAGCATCATCGTCGCGGCCAACGCCGCCAGCACGGCATCGCGCACGGCATCGACCGCGACGATCGCCCCCGCTTGCGCGAGATCGGTCGCCGGATAGGGCGTGTCGGACGGATGAAACGCGACATTGACGCCGATCCCCAGGATCATCGCCGCGGGGCCGAACTCCACCAGCAGGCCGGCGATCTTGGCCCCGTCCACCAGCACGTCGTTGGGCCATTTCAAGGTCACCGCGCGCCCGGGGGGCAGCAGCCCGGCCAGCGCCTCGGCCACCGCGAGGCCGGCGACGAAGCCCAGTTCCGGGCCGCGCGCCGCATCGATCGCCGGCCGCAACACGACCGAGGCGTACAGATTCCCCGGCGGGCTGGTCCAGCCATGGCCCTGCCGCCCGCGCCCGGCGGTCTGTTCCCCGGCGGTGACCACCGTGCCCTCGGGCGCGCCCTCGGCGGCCAGCGCGCGCGCCTCGTCGCTGGTGGAGCCGAGCGCCGCGTGACGGTGGATCAGGAAGTGCAGCATCGGCGCGACCCCGGCTTGCGCCGCGTCCCGGGCGCGGCCATCACCGCGTCTCATGCCCGGCCGATCCCCGGCGGGCAAGCGTATCGCCCAAGTGTCCCACGGTGGATCTGTCCGCGTTCGATTTCGACCTGCCGCCCGAACGTATCGCCCAGGCGCCGGCGCGCCCGCGCGACTCCGCGCGGCTGCTTTGCGTCGGCGCGACGTTGGCCGATCGCGTGGTGCGCGACCTGGCGGAACTGCTGGCGCCGGGCGACATCCTGGTCAGCAACGATACGCGCGTGATCCCGGCCCAGCTCGCGGCGCGGCGCGGGGCGGCGCGGATCGGCATCACCCTGGACCGGCCGCTCCCGGACGGCACCTGGCACGCGCTCGCGCGCAACGCGCGGCGGCTGCGCGCCGGGGATGTGCTGACATTCGACGGCGCGGCGGATTTCACCGCGACCGTCGCCGCGCGCGACCCCGATGGCGGCGTGGCGCTCGCCTTCGACCGGAGCGGGGAGGAGTTCGCCGCTGCCTTGCGCGCGGCCGGACGCCTCGCGCTGCCGCCCTATATCGCCCGGCCGTCGGGACCGACGGACGCGGATGCCGCCGACTACCAGACCATCTTCGCCCGCCGCGAGGGCGCGGTCGCCGCGCCCACCGCCGGGCTGCATTTCACGCCACGGCTGCTCGCGGCGCTCGACGCGCGCGGCGTGCGCCGGGTCACGGTCACCTTGCATGTCGGCGCCGGCACGTTCCTGCCGGTGCGGGAGGCGAATGTGAGCGCGCATCGGATGCACGCCGAATGGGGCGAGATCGACGCGCCTACCGCCGCGGCGATCAACGCCGCGCGCGCGTCGGGCGGGCGCGTGGTCGCGGTCGGCACCACCTCGCTGCGCCTGCTGGAAACGGCGGCGGCGGCCGACGGGATCCTGCGCCCCTTCGCCGGCGAGACGGATCTGTTCATCCTGCCGGGCTACCGGTTCCGCGCGGTCGATCGGCTGGTGACCAATTTCCACCTGCCGCGCTCGACGTTGTTCATGCTGGTCGCGGCCTTCGCGGGCACGGCGGGGATGCGGGCGGCCTACCGGCATGCGATCGAACAGGGCTACCGGTTCTATTCCTACGGGGATGCGTGCCTGCTGGATCGGGCGGACGCGACCGCCGGGGGCGGTGCATGAACGAGCCGGGCCCGCCGCCGCGTTTCGCCTTCACCCCCACCGCCACCGACGGCCCCGCCCGCGCCGGACGGATCGAGACCGCGCACGGCCCGATCCATACCCCCGCCTTCATGCCCGTCGGCACCGCCGCCACCGTGAAGGGCATGACCGCGGACGCGGTGCGCGCCACCGGCGCGGAGATCGTGCTCGCCAACACCTACCATCTGATGCTGCGCCCAGGCGCGGAACGGGTCGCCGCCCTCGGCGGGCTGCACCGGATGATGGACTGGCCTGGCCCGATCCTGACCGATTCCGGCGGCTTTCAGATCATGTCGCTCGCCGCCCTGCGCAAGCTCGACCCGGAAGGGGTGACGTTCCGGTCCCATATCGACGGCTCGGCGCATCGCCTCACGCCCGCGCGCGCCATGGAGATCCAGCACCAGCTCGACGCCACGATCACCATGGTGCTCGACGAATGCACGAAGTTTCCGGCGACCGAGGAGCAGGCGCGCGCCTCGATGGAACTGTCCCTCGACTGGGCCGCCCGCTCGCGCGCGGCCTTCATCCCCCGTCCCGGCTACGCGCTGTTCGGCATCGTCCAGGGCGGGGTCTATCCCGGGCTGCGCGCCGCCTCCGCCACCGGGCTGCAAGCGATCGGCTGCGACGGATACGCGATCGGCGGCCTCGCGGTGGGCGAGGGCCAGGCGGCGATGTTCGACGTACTGGACGTCACCGTGCCGCTGCTGCCCGCCGATCGGCCGCGCTACCTGATGGGCGTCGGCACGCCCGACGATATCGTCGGCGCCGTCGCGCGCGGGATCGACATGTTCGATTGCGTCATTCCGACCCGCGCCGGACGGACCGCGCGCGCCTATACCTCGCGCGGCGTGTTCAACCTGCGCAACGCGCGCTTCGCCGACGATGCCGGACCGCTCGATCCCGCCTGCGCCTGCCCCGCCTGCGCGCGCCATGCGCGCGGCTACCTGCATCATCTGTTCCGCGCCGGGGAGATGCTGGGCCCGATGCTGCTGACCTGGCACAATCTGGCCTACTACCAGGATTTGATGCAGGGTCTGCGCGGGGCGATCGCGGCGGGACGGCTGGACGCGCACATCGCCGCGCTGCGCGCCGGCTGGTCGGGAGGAAACGGGCCATGAGCTACGAGCACCCCTATGCGGGGCTGAAGGTCATCGATCTCAGCCAGGGCGTGGCCGGGCCCTATTGCGCCATGCTGCTCGCGCAGAACGGCGCCGATGTCATCAAGATCGAACCGATCGCGGGCGGCGACTGGAGCCGCGGCCTGGGGCGCATCTATGGCGATCAGACCGCCTATTCGATCCCGGCCAACCTGGGCAAGCGCAGCCTGGCGCTCGATCTGAAGGCGCAGGCGGGGCGCGACGTGCTGTGGCGGCTGATCCAGGGCGCCGACGTGCTGGTGCAGGGCTACCGGCCTGGCGTGATCGAGCGGCTGGGCTTCGGCTACGATGCCGTGTCGCGCGCCGAACCGATGCTCCTGTATGTCTCCATCTCCGGCTTCGGGCAGACCGGACCGCTGGCGGAACGCCCCGCCATGGACCCGGTGCTGCAAGCCTTCACCGGCCTGATCACGGAGAATATCGGCGAGGACGGGCTGCCGCACCGGATTCCGATCATCGCCATCGACATGAGCACCGCGCTGTTTGCATTCTCCGCCCTCGCCCCCGCGCTCTATGCGCGCCGGCACGCGAGCGCGGGGCGGCATATCGAGGCCAGCCTGCTATCGGCCGCCGCCGGGCTGCAAGTGGTGCGGATGATGCAACAATATCTGGAGCAGGGCGCGCTGCGCCCGACCGCCGCGCCCTCGGGCGTGTTCGCCACCGCCGATGGCTGGATCAACGTCACCATCGCGCGCGCGCATGAATGGCTCGCGTTCTGCGCCGCGATGGAGATGCCGGCGCTGGCGGCCGATCCGCGCTTCGCCGATTTCGACCTGCGCATCGAGCACGCCGAGGCGATGCGCGCGAT
>JAKAZN010000103.1 GCA_021815835.1 Pseudomonadota bacterium | reverse complement strand
CGACCTGCCCTTCATCGCGCTGACCCCCGGCGCCAGTTTTCGCGGCCTGCATGACAGCCTGGTGAACCATCTGGGCAACACCGAACCGCAGATGCTGTTGTGCCTGCATGAGGAAACCGCCGTCAGCCTGGCCCAGGGCTGGGCCAAGGTGACGGGGCGGCCGATGGCGGTCGCGGTCCATTCCAATGTCGGCCTGCTGCACGCGACGATGGCGATCTTCAACGCCTGGTGCGACCGCGTGCCGATGCTGGTGATCGGCGCCACCGGCCCGGTCGATGCCGCGAAGCGCCGGCCCTGGATCGACTGGATCCACACCGCGCAGGACCAGAACGCGCTGGTGCGCAACTACGTGAAATGGGACGCCCAGCCCGCCTCCGTCGATGCCGCGCGGGAGGCGCTGCTGCGCGCGGTCTGGCTCACGCGCACCGCGCCCCGCGCGCCGGTTTGCGTGACCCTCGATGCCGCGTTGCAGGAGGCGCCGCTCGACGCCCCGCCCGCCCCGTTCGATCCCGCGCGCTTCCTCCCCGAGGCCGCGCCCGACGCCGCGCCGGCTGCGATCGCGCGCGCCGCCGCCATGCTGCGCGCGGCGGCCCGCCCGGTGATCCTGATGGGCCGGGTCGGCCGCGACCAGGCCGCGTGGGACCGGCGCGTCGCGTTGGCGGAAGCGCTCGGCGCCGGCGTCGGCACCAGCCTGAAATGCGCCGCCGCCTTCCCCACCGATCATCCCCTGCATCGCGGCACGCCCGCGACCTTTCCGGGTCCGGAACTGACCGCGGCGCTGGCCGCGGCGGATGTGGTCCTCAGCCTCGACTGGGTCGATCTCGCCGGCACCCTGGCCGCCGCCGGCCCGCTGCCGCCCGCGGCGAAAATCATCCACGTCTCCGCCGATCACGGCCTGCACAACGGCTGGAGCATGGACCATCAGGGCCTGCCGCCGGTCGATCTGCTGCTGCCGACGGAACCCGATCGCGCCATCCCCGCGCTGCTGGAGGCGCTCGGCATCGCCGCCCGGCCCGCCCCGCGCCCGCCCGCCGCGCCGCCGCATCCGGTTCCCGCCGGAACCATCACCGTGGGTGGCCTCGCGCACGGGCTGCGCGCGGCGGTGGCGGGGCGCGACGTGGCGCTGCTGCATCTGCCGCTCGGCTGGAACGGCGCGGACTGGCCGTTGCGCCACCCGCTCGATTATCTCGGCGGCGATGGCGGGGCGGGGATCGGCGCCGGACCCGGCATCGCGGTCGGCGCGGCGCTGGCGCTGATCGGGGCCGGCCGGCTCCCCATGGCCGTGCTGGGCGATGGCGATTTCCTGATGGGGGCGACCGCGCTCTGGACCGCCGCGCATTACGACATTCCGCTGCTGGTCGTGATCGCCAATAACCGTTCCTACTACAACGATGAACTGCACCAGGAACGCATGGCGCGGATTCGCAACCGTCCCGTTGGGAACAAATGGATCGGTCAGCGCATGAGCGACCCGGAGATCGACCTCGCCGCCATCGCCCGCGCGCAGGGCGCGCATGCCTGGGGTCCGGTCACGGACGGCGCCGCGCTGCCCGGCGTGCTGGCCGAGGCGATCGCGGTGGTGGCGGCGGGCGGCCTCGCCTTCGTCGATGTCCACGTGCAGCCGGGCTACGCGGCGTAGCGCGCCGCCCGGTTCATCGGCCGCACATCGCGCGGATCGCCTGCCACCGGCGCGGCCCGAACGGCGCCGCCCCGGTGGCATCGGCCGCCGTGGCCGCTTCCCGCTCGGCCAGCGGCGGATGATCGGCCAGGAACGGCGGCAGGCCCCCGCTTCCCTGTTTCGCTTCCAACCGCGCGAAGAACCGCGCCAGCCCGTCCGCGCGCAGCCCGGCCTGGCGCAGATAGGTCACGCCCGCCCGATCCGCCCTTGCCTCCACCCGCCGGCTATAGGCCAGGCCGATCATCTCCTCGCCGAGATTGGTCGACACCGCCCCGCCCATCCCGAGCGCATGGGCCACCGCGCCAAGCCCCAGGCCGCGAATCATCGCCGTGACCGGATCGCGATGCGCGAGATGCCCGGTCTCGTGCGCCAGCACCCCGGCGAGTTCGTCGCCATCCGTTACGGTATCGATCAGACCGCGCAGCACGACGATCCGATCTCCCGGCAGCGCGAACGCGTTCGCGACCGGATCGTCCACCACGACGATGGCGACCGGGTTCGCGATCCCGGCCGCGTGGGCCAGGCGGGCCTCCAGCGCCGAGATCGCCGCCTGGCCCGGCGCGCCGGTGCAGACGCGGTGCGAGGCCAGGATGGATTTCTCCACCAGCAAGCCGAATTCCGCCTGCATCGCGCGCGGCACCAGCGGCGCCACCAATCCGGGCAGCCGGGCGATCAGCATCCAGGCGGCGAACACCATCCCGATCGCGATCGCCGCCAGCCATCCGGCGCGCATCCGGACCATCCCCCGCCGGCCGCGGCGGATATGGTGGGCCAGCGCGTCGCGCAGTGCCGGATCGTCGATGACCAGCCGCGCCGGGTCGTTGCGCCGCATCGAGATCACGGCCTGGGCCGGATCCGGGCTGTCGCGCCAGCGCAGGCTCCGCACCGGCCAGACCCAGGTCGCGCCGGCGGCGTGATCGCGGATCGTCAGCGATCCGGCCTCCAGCGCCACCGTGACCGCGCGTCCGCGCGCGCTCGCCCCGTCGAACAGACGCGCGGGCACCGCTACAGCATACCGCCGCTGGCATCGAGCGCCTGGAACATCCCCTCGCCCAGCGCCGACGCCCGCTCGGTTGTTTGTCGTAATGTCTCGGGGTCGATCGCGCCGGACACCAACAGGTTGCGGGCCAGCAGCCGCGCATCGCGATGGATCACGATCGGATAGCCGAGGCCCAGTGTGACCAACACGATCAGCACATTGCCGAGAACAAGCCGCAGCAGCGCCCAGGCGCCGATGGTGCTGGCGAAGCGCAACGGCCCGAGGGTGGAGTGGTTGGCGACTTCCCGCGCCAGCGCGGCGACGTAGAAGCTGCGCACCAAGCCGATGACGATGCCGATTGCCAGGACCCCCCCGAACAGCACGAACGGCAGGAGAGCGAGATTCGCCGGCGGGGAGAAGCCCGCGTCGGTCGCCTTCATCTGCGGCGCCGCATGCAGCATCGCCGTGCCGAACTGGCGAAAGACCGCAACGAAAAACACGACGTCGAGCAGGACGAAGACCAGAAGCTGCGCGAGGAACGGCAGGTAGATCCGCCGCGCCCGGCCGCGAAAGCCGAAGGCGAGATTGCCGAAGCTGCTGGCGTTCAGCCGCCGCTCGGTCAGGCGGAGCGTCATCCACGGCGTCATCTGATAGAGCGTGATCACGTTGAGCAGGAAATACAGCACGCCCCGCAGGCCATAGCGGATCGCCGAGCCGTGCATGCCCCCGCGGATGCCGCGCCACAGCGTGCGATTGAGCCGGTAGCGCTGCGCCGAGAAGATCGCCGCGAAGGCCAGCACGAAGATCATGGCGTAGAACACCAGGACCAGCAGGACGACCAGGGGCGCGGCGATCAGCCGCAGGCCGAACGCCGACGCGGCGGTGACCATGCCGAACGCCAACGCGGCGGTGACCATGCCGAGCACGATCAGGATCGTGAGCGCCAGGATGAAGCCGAGGAACAGCTCCCCGCCGGTGCCCGTATATTCGAAACGATCCTCCTGGAACCGCATATGCGCCCACATGTAGCGGCGCAGCCGGGTGATCGCCCAGAACCGGTAGATGCCGAAGGTGATGATGGTCAGCAGCAGGTTCGGTATGAAGATGCCGTAGAGCTCGCTGATCCGTCCGTCATAGACGAGCGCGGGAGAAGTGGCGCCCGGCGCCGGCGCGTCCTGATCCGATGGCATGGAGATCTCCTTACGACCTGTTCATCGTAGCACGAATCGGGGGCCTCGCGCCACGCGAAACCGGTCTCCTGGCAGGGCAATTGCGTTTGGCGCCGCGCCGCCGCGCCACAACCGCGCAAGCAGCCGCGACGGTCGTTGTCGGTCAGGAAACCCGGCTCGTCATTGACCTTGATCGCGGCGGCCGGCGGTGCTATAAACCCGTATTCCAGTGCAGGAATACCAATCCCGTCACCGGACCAGGAGATCAGGGCATGGACACGGATCACCTCCAGCGAGCAGCCCCGCCGGCCGAGGCAATCCTCGGCTACCCATCCCACCGGCAGACAGCCCCCAGGATCGCCGCCGGGTCCCTGTCCATCGCCGTGATCGGCTCGGGCGGGGCGGGCGCCATGCGCGCCGGGGAGATCCTGCTGGAGGTCGCGGCGAAGGCCGGCTTCCACGGTCTGATGACCCGCGCCATGGGGCCGCAGATCCGCGGCGGCGAGGCGGCGGCGCTGCTGCGCCTGGCTACCGCGCCGGTCTCCTCGCTCGACGATCGTTTCGATCTGCTGATCGCGCTCGACTGGGCGAATTTCGCGCGGTTCGCCGCCGAGTTGCCGTTGGGTCCGGACAGCCTCGTGCTGACCGACCCGGCCGAGGGCGCGGTCCCCGACGCGATCGAGGCGAGCGGTGCCCGGGTTCGTCCGCTGCCGTTCAAGGACCTGGCACGCAAGGTTCCCGGCGGGCGGACGAACATGGTGGCCCTCGGTGCGGCCGCCGCCATGATCGGCCTGCCGGCCCCGCTGGTGACCTCCGTGCTCGCTGCGCAGCTGGGCCGCAAGGGCGAGGCGGTGCTGGCCGCGAGCATCGCGGCCCTGGCGCTCGGCGCCGAGGCCGCCGCCTTCCTGCCGCCGCTGCCGCGGCTTGCCACCCCGCCGCGGGACCAGGCGGCGCGCTGGAATATCAGCGGCAACCAGGCCACCGGGCTTGGCGCGCTGGCCGGCGGCGTGCGCTTCGTGGCCGCCTATCCGATCACGCCGGCGACCGAAGTACTGGAGTGGTTGGCCCCCGCGCTCGAAAAAACCGGCGGCGTGCTGGTGCAGGCGGAGGATGAGCTCGCCGCGATCAACATGATCATCGGCGCGTCGTTTGCCGGCACGCCGGCGCTGACCGCGACCTCCGGCCCCGGGCTGGCGTTGATGGTGGAGGCGCTGGGCCTCGCGGTCGCGTCCGAAACACCGCTGGTGGTGGTCGATGTCATGCGCGGCGGACCGTCGACCGGGATCCCCACCAAATCCGAACAATCGGACCTGAACATCGCCGTGCACGGGCTGCATGGCGATGCGCCGCATCTGGTGCTGGCGCCGAACACGATCGTCGATTGCATGCGCACCACCGCATGGGCGGTGACGCTGGCCGAAGCGCTGCAGGTTCCGGCGATCGTGCTGTCCGATCAGGCGCTGGGCCAGTCGCGCGCGATCGCCGCGCCGCCGCCGCTGGGTGCAGCCGCGGCGCGGCGCCTGACCGCGCCCGAGGATGCGCCCGGCTACGCGCGTTATGCGTTGACGCCAAGTGGGGTTTCGCCGATGGCGATCCCCGGTGCACGGGGCGGTACCTATGTTGCCGACGGGCTCGAGCATAATCCGCGCGGCGCGCCCTCCGCGCAGGCCGGCGATCACGCCGCGCAGCTCGACAAGCGCGCGCGCAAGCTGGAGGGTTTCGATTACGGCGATGCCTGGGCCGATCTCGACGGGACGGGGGAGATCGCGATCCTGACCTGGGGCTCCCCCACCGGCCCGGCGCGGGAGGCGGCTTCGCGCGCGCGGGCGCGCGGCCTCGCGGTGCGGGTGCTGTCGTTGCGCCTGCTGCTGCCGGCCCAGCCGTTGCGGCTGGCCGCGGCGCTGGCCGGTGTTCGCCGCGTGCTGGTGGTGGAGCAGAGCGCGGGCGCGCAGTTCCATAAATTCCTGCGCGCCTGCTACGACCTGCCGGGGGAGGTCGCGGTCCTCGCGCGCCCGGGACCGCTGCCGATCCGTCCGGGCGAGATCCTTGCCCGGCTTGCTGCGTGGGAGTGACCGAGATGAACGCCTCTGTCCCGATGACGGCCCAGGATTTCAAATCCGACCTGAAGCCGATCTGGTGTCCCGGGTGCGGCGATTATTCCGTGCTGACGGCGCTGGCGAAAGCGCTGGCCGAGCTCGGGCGACCGCGCGAGGAGGTCGCGCTGATCTCCGGCATCGGCTGCTCCTCGCGGCTGCCGGCCTATACCAGCGTCTATGGCTTCCATGGCGTGCATGGCCGGGCGCTGGCGGTTGCCGCCGGGGTGAAGCTGGCCCGCCCGGACCTGACGGTGTTGGCCGCCGGCGGGGACGGCGACGGGCTGTCGATCGGCGGCAATCATTTTCTTCATGCCTGCCGGCGTAATGTCGATATGACGTATCTGCTGATGGACAATCAGGTGTACGGCATGACGAAGGGCCAGGCCTCGCCCACCACCGCGCCCGATTGGTGCGAGAGCAAACTGACGCCGCATGGCACGGGGGTCTCGCCGGTGGCGCCGCTGCACCTGGCGCTGGCCGCGGGCGTGAATTTCTTCGCCCGCGGGTTTGCCGGGAATCCAAACGAGCTGGCGCGGCTGATCGGGGCGGGGATCGCGTATCCGGGATTCTCCGTGATCCATGTGCTGAGCCCGTGCGTGACGTTCCGGCCCGAGCAGCGCGGTTGGAAACAGGCGGTACATGCGGTGGACGCCACGCCCGCATCCGATCCGGCGGAGGCTTTCGCGCGTTTCGCGGCCGATGACGGGTTTACCACCGGGATACTGTTCGCCGGCGATCGCGCACCGTTCATGCCGGCGCGCGCGATGACGG
>JAKAZN010000102.1 GCA_021815835.1 Pseudomonadota bacterium | reverse complement strand
GGCCGATTTGACATCGACATTATCGACGCCGATGCCGGCGCGGCCGACGACTTTCAGGTTGGGCGCAGCGCCCAGCAGTTCGCGGGTGACCTTGGTGGCGGAACGGATCGCGAGGCCGTCATAGGCGCCGATGATGGCGCGCAAATCGGCCGGGGACAGGCCGGGTTTCAGATCGACCTCGATGCCGCGCCCGCGGAAGATTTCGACCGCGGCGGGCGAGAGTTTGTCGCTGATGAGAACTTTGGGCATGGGGAACCTTCGGAAAATCGGGGATCGCGGCGCCAGGGCGGCCGCGGTCGATGCGCGTTGCGGCTATTCGGCCGCGCGCGCGGGGGCGTATCCGGCGGCGATTTCGCCGTAGGCCCAATCGAGCCAGGGCAGCAGCGCGACCACGTCGGCGGTCTCGATCGTGGCGCCGGCCCAGATGCGCAAGCCTGGCGGGGCATCGCGGTAATAGGCGATGTCGTAGGCCACGCCTTCCTTTTCCAGCAGCGAGGTGATCTGCTTCGCCGCCTTCCCTTGCGCCTCCGGCGCCAGCGCCGCGAACCAGGGCGCCGTGATCTTCAGGCAGATGGAGGTGGGCGAGCGCGTTGCCGGCGCCTCCGCCAGGAAATCCACCCAATCGGTGCGCGCGACCCAGCCGGCGATGGCGGCGAGATTCGCCTCCGTCCGCGCGATCAGCGCCGGCAGGCCGCCGAGTTGCTCGGCCCAGCGCAGCCCGTCCAGCGCGTCCTCGACGCAGAGCATGGACGGCGTGTTGATCGTTTCGCCCTTGAAGATGCCCTCGATCAGCTTGCCGCCCTTGGTCAGGCGAAAAATCTTGGGGAGCGGGCGAGGGGGCGTGAAGGATTCCAGCCGCGCGACCGCGCGCGGCGAGATCGCCAGCATCCCGTGCGCCGCCTCGCCGCCCAGCACCTTCTGCCAGGACCAGGTGACGACATCGAGCTTGTCGTACGGGAGTTCCATCGCGAAGGCCGCCGAGGTCGCGTCCGCGATCACCAGGCCCTCCCGGTCGGCGGGGATCCAGTCGCCGTTCACGTAGCGCACGCCGGAGGTGGTGCCGTTCCAGGCGAGCACCACGTCGCGCGCGAAATCGACCTTGGTGAGATCCGGAAGCTGTCCGTACGGCGCCTCCAGCACCCGCGCATCGGTCAGCTTCAACTGCTTGACGATATCGCTCGCCCAGCCTGCGGAGAAGCTCTCATGCGCCAGCACATCGACCCCGCGCGCGCCGAGCAGCGACCACAGCGCCAGCTCCACCGCGCCGGTGTCGGAGGCGGGCACGATCGCCACCTGCCAGTCGGCGGGGATGGCGAGGATCGCGCGGGAGCGGGTGATGACCTCGTTCAGTCGCGCCTTGCCGGCGGCGGCGCGATGGCTGCGGCCGAGAAACGCGCCGGCCAGCGCCGCCACGGACCAGCCGGGGCGCTTGGCGCAGGGACCGGATGAGAAATCGGGGTTGGCCGGACGGATGTCCGGACGGGGGGCGACGAGCGCCATGGCGGCTTCTCCCTTACAGAAGACAAGCGCCCCGGTGGGGGGGCGTGACCCGAGCGGGGAGGTAGGCCGGGGCCGGGGCATCGTCAAGAGCCGGTCGCGGCTTGACGGGCCGAAACCCCGCGCCTACACGCACCGCGCTGCCGCAGCGGGTGTAGCTCAGTTGGTTAGAGCGCCGGCCTGTCACGCCGGAGGTCGCGGGTTCGAGCCCCGTCACTCGCGCCAGCGGTGCCCTGCGCATGCCGTTCGGCCGGATTTCGGTGCCGGATCGGGGATCTGGGGATCGCGGTCTATGGCGGTGCACAACGGATCGGGCTAAGCTCCGGTCCGGGGCGCTTGGGCCGGAGAAGGGGTTGCGTGGATGCCGTATGTTCTTCCGGCCTATCTGCCGGTCCTGGTGTTCCTGGTCATCGCCAGCGTGATCGCCGGGGCGATGGTCGGGGGATCGCTCCTCGCCGCGCGGCAGAAACCGTATCCTGAGAAATTATCGGCGTACGAATGCGGGTTCGAGGCGTTCGACGACGCCCGCCGGCGCTTCGACGTGCGCTACTATCTGGTCGCGATCCTGTTCATCATCTTCGATCTGGAAGTGGCGTTCCTGTTTCCCTGGGCGATCAGCCTGGGCACCACGAAGCTGTTCGGCTTCCTGTCGATGATGGGCTTCCTTGGCGTGCTGACGATCGGCTTCATCTACGAATGGTGCAAGGGCGCGCTGGAATGGGATTGACGCCATGAGCGAGACCGCCATCGCCTGGAATCGCGACGCGCTGGAGCCGGGGGCCGAGCAGGACGCGGTGGTGAAGGGCATCACCGGCGAGGTTGCCGACAAGGGCTTCATCGTCGCCAACCTGGACAAGGTGGTGAACTGGGCGCGCACCGGCAGCCTGTGGCCGATGACGTTTGGGCTGGCATGTTGCGCGGTGGAGATGATCCACGCCTATATGCCGCGCTACGATCTGGATCGGTTCGGGGTCATTCCGCGCGCCTCGCCGCGCCAGTCCGACGTGATGATCGTGGCGGGGACGCTGACCAACAAGATGGCCCCGGCCTTGCGCAAGGTCTATGACCAGATGCCGGAGCCGCGCTGGGTCATCAGCATGGGTAGCTGCGCCAATGGCGGCGGCTACTATCATTTTTCCTATTCGGTGGTGCGCGGCTGCGACCGGGTCGTGCCGGTCGATGTCTATGTGCCCGGCTGTCCGCCGACGGCGGAGGCGCTGGTGTACGGGATCATGCAGTTGCAGAAGAAGATCCGCCGCACCGGGACGATTCTTCGTGGCTGACGCGGAGATGCCGGCAGCGGTCCCGGCCGATCCGTGGCTCGCGGCGCTGGAGTCGGTGCCGGGGTTGTCCGATGCGCGGATCGCGCTCGGGGAATACGTGGTCGCCGCCGCGCGCGACGGGCTGGTGGCAGCCATGACCGTGCTACGCGACGATCCGCGCTTTGCCTTCGCGCAGGTGATGGATATCTGCGGCGTCGATTATCCGGACCGGACGGAACGTTTCGACGTGGTGTATAACCTGCTGTCGGTGGCGCATAACCGGCGCCTGCGGGTGATCGCCGCCACCGACGAGTCGGCGCCGGTGCCGTCGGTGCACACGATCTGGCCGGCGGCGACCTGGTGGGAGCGGGAGGCGTGGGATCTGTTCGGCATCGTCTTTGCCGGCCAGCCCGATCTGCGCCGGATCCTGACCGATTACGGCTTCGAGGGGCATCCGCTGCGGAAGGATTTCCCGCTGACGGGCTATGTGGAAGTCCGCTACGACGAGGAACGCAAGCAGGTGGTCTATGAGCCGGTGAAGCTGACGCAGGATTGGCGCAGCTTCGATTTCGTCTCGCCCTGGGAAGGCGTGACCACGCTTCCGGGCGATGAGAAGGTGCATCAGGCGCGCGTTGGCGGGAAGGGCTGAGAGGCCATGGGCGAGAGCACCGAAACCGCCGGGCGGACCACGCAGACGCTCGAGATCGACAGCCACGCCATCAATTTCGGCCCCCAGCATCCGGCCGCGCATGGCGTGTTGCGGCTGATCCTGGAGATGGACGGCGAAGTGGTGGAGCGCGCCGATCCGCATATCGGGCTGCTGCATCGCGGCACCGAGAAACTGATGGAATACCGCACCTATCTGCAGAATGTGCCGTATTTCGACCGGCTCGATTACGTCTCCCCGATGTGCGAGGAACATAGCTTCGTTCTGGCGGTGGAGAAACTGCTGGGGGTGGAGGCGCCGCCGCGGGCGCAATGGATCCGCACCCTGTTCGCCGAGATCACCCGCATCCTGAACCATCTGCTGAACGTGACCACCTACGCGCTGGACGTGGGCGCGATCACGCCGCCGCTATGGGGATTCGAGGAACGCGAGATCCTGATGGAGTTCCACGAGGCGGTCTCCGGCGCGCGGCTCCATGCGAATTATTTCCGCCCGGGCGGGGTGAACCGCGATCTGCCGGCCGGGCTCGCCGAGCGGATCGGCGAATGGGCCGAGCGATTTCCGAAATTCCTCGACGAGTTGGAAACCCTGCTGACCGGCAACCGGATCTGGAAGCAGCGCACGGTGGATATCGGCGTGATGACGCCGGAGGACGCGCTGGCCTGGGGCTGGAGCGGGCCGCCGCTGCGCGCTTCCGGCATTCCGTGGGATCTGCGCCGGGCGCAGCCGTACGACAAATATGCCGAGGTGGATTTCCAGATTCCCGTGGGACGCAACGGCGATTGCTACGATCGCTACCTGGTGCGGCTGCTGGAGATGCGCGAAAGCCTGAAGATCATCCGCCAGTGCCTGGCGAAGCTGCCGGCGGGGCCGGTGAAGCTGCACGACAACAAGATCACCCCGCCGCCGCGGGCCGAGATGAAGCGTTCGATGGAAGCGCTGATCCATCATTTCAAGCTGTACACGGAAGGCTTCCACGTGCCGGCGGGCGCGACCTATACCGCGACCGAAAGCCCGAAGGGGGAGTTCGGCGTCTATCTGGTGGCGGACGGCACCAACAAGCCGTATCGTTGCAAGATCCGCTCCACCGGCTTTGCGTTCCTGCAGGCGATGGAGCATCTGGCGAAACGGCACATGCTGGCCGACGCGGTGGCGATCATCGGTTCGATCGACATCGTGTTCGGCGAGATCGACAGGTAACGGGGCATGAGCGCAGAGACCGACGCACCGCCGGGCCAGGAATCCTATCAGCCCGCCAGCTTCGCCTTCGACGCCGCGAGTGAGGCGGAGATCGCGATCCATCTGGCGAAATACCCCGCCGGGCGGCAGGCGAGCGCGGTGATCCCGCTGCTCTATATCGTGCAGACGCAGATGAAGCGGCACACCGACAGCGCCTGGGTGCCGCGGGCGGGGATGGACGCGGTGGCGGCGCGGCTGTCCATGCCGCCGATCCGAGTCTATGAGGTCGCGACGTTCTACCTGATGTTCAACCTGCGCCCGATCGGCAAGTGGCATCTGCAACTCTGCACGACCACGCCGTGCTGGCTGCGCGGCTCGGACGAGGTGGTGCGCGCCTGCCGCGAGGCAACCGGCATCGCCGGCTGGGGCGAAACCAGCGCCGACGGCGTGTTCACCATGACCGAGGTGGAATGCGTCGGTGCCTGCGTGAACGCGCCGATCCTGCAGGTGAACGACGATTTCTACGAGGATATGGATGCGGAACGAACCCGCGCGCTGCTGGCCGCGCTGCGGGACGGCAAACCGCCGCCGATGGGATCCATGATCGGGCGGCAGAATTCGGCGCCCGAGGGCGGGGCGACGACCTTGACCACGCTTGCCTTCGCGCCGGAGGGTTGAGGGATGCTGACCGACCAGGACCGGATTTTCACCAATCTGTACGGGCTGCATGATTGGCGGCTGAAGGCCGCGCGGACGCGCGGGGATTGGGACGGGACGAAGGAGATCCTGGCGCGCGGGCGGGATGCGATCGTCGAGGAGATGAAGGCCTCCGGCTTGCGCGGGCGCGGCGGGGCGGGATTCCCCACCGGCCTGAAATGGTCCTTCATGCCGAAGCAATCGGACGGGCGGCCGGCCTATCTCGCGGTGAACGCCGATGAGAGCGAACCGGGCACCTGCAAGGATCGCGATATCCTTCGCCACGATCCGCATAAGCTGATCGAGGGCTGCCTTGTCGCTTGCTTCGCGATGGGCGCCGGCGCTGCCTATATCTACATCCGCGGCGAATTCGCCAATGAGGCGAAGGTGCTGGATGCGGCGATCGCCGAGGCCTACGAAGCGGGGTTGATCGGCAGGAATGCCTGCGGGTCCGGCTACGATTGCGACGTGTTCCTCCATCGCGGTGCGGGCGCGTATATCTGCGGGGAAGAGACCGCGCTGCTGGAAAGCCTGGAAGGCAAGAAGGGCATGCCGCGGATGAAGCCGCCCTTTCCGGCCGCGATGGGGCTGTATGGCTGCCCGACCACGGTGAACAACGTGGAAAGCATTGCCGTGGCGCCCACCATCCTGCGCCGGGGGGCGGCGTGGTTCTCCGGGATCGGGCGGAAGAACAATACGGGCCCGAAAGTGTTCTGCATCTCCGGGCACGTGAACAAGCCGTGCAACGTGGAGGAAGAACTTGGCGTTTCGCTGCGCGAACTGATCGAGAAGCACGCGGGCGGGGTGCGCGGCGGGTGGGACAATCTGCTGGCGGTGATCCCGGGCGGGGCCTCGGTGCCGGTGATCCCGAAATCCGTGTGCGACGAGGTGCTGATGGATTTCGACAGCCTGCGCGAGGTGCGGTCGGGTCTCGGGACGGCGGCGGTGATCGTGATGGACCGCTCGACCGATATCATTCGCGCGATCGCGCGGTTGAGCCAGTTCTACAAGCACGAAAGCTGCGGGCAGTGCACGCCGTGCCGGGAAGGGACGGGGTGGATGATGCGGGTGATGAACCGGATGGTGGAAGGCCGGGCGGAGCCGGAGGAGATCGACACCCTGGAGCAGGTCACGCGTCAGGTGGAAGGCCACACGATCTGCGCCCTTGGTGACGCCGCGGCCTGGCCGATCCAGGGCCTGATCCGGCATTTCCGGCCGGTGATGGAAGAGCGGATCGCCTCCTACAAGCAGCGTGGGGCGGCCATGAAGATGGCGGCGGAGTAGGACCATGCCCAAACTCACCATCGACGGCATCGAGGTCGAAGCCCCCGCCGGCGCCACCGTGTTGCAGGCGGCCGAGCTCGCGGGGATCGAGATTCCGCGTTTCTGCTACCACGAACGCC
>JAKAZN010000101.1 GCA_021815835.1 Pseudomonadota bacterium | reverse complement strand
GGGATCGGGGCCGGGTGGATTGGGGAAGGAGGAGGCATGGGGAACCTGCCGCGCTGGCCGCGCCCTCCTGGCGCCGGAAACGGGGTATCCTGCGCCGCGCCTCGCTAACAACCGGTAAAGGCCGCCGCGTTGCCTGGGCCGTCAGCCCGGCAGCCAGCCGTGCCGCGCGCTCAGCCATCGGCGCAGCGCGAGCAGCGCCGGAACCCCGACGGCGATGCTGCGCGCGCAGGCCAGCACCTCCGGTCCCGACAGCGCCCGGGCGCCCTCGGCGGCCAGGCTGGCGGCCAGCGCCGCCTGACCGGCGGCCGCGTTCGCCGCGCCGCGCCACAGCGCCACCATCGCCGCCGGGGTGAGGGGCGGCAGATCGACGGCAAAGACCAGCCGTGCCACGGAGGCGGTGGCGCGCCAGGCCTCGAACAGCGGACCGGCGGGCGGGTGGCCGTGTGCGCGGGCATAGACCTCGCCGACCTGCGCGAGGCTGGGGAACGCGGGATCCCGATGCAGGGCGCCATCCGGTCCCGCGATGCCGAAGCTCGCCAGGGCGTGCGCGCCGCGGCGGAGCAGGCGGTGCACGCGCGCCGCGGCGCCGGCGCCGCTGACCAGCAGCACGTCGATCCGGCCCTGCGCCAGCGCGGCCTCCGCCGCCTGGGGTGACAGACCGGGGACCGGGACCGGCAGGCCGCCCAGCAGGGAAAGGGCGAGCAATCCCGCCAGATCGGGGCCGGGCAGATGGTCCACCGCCATGCGGATCGTCGCCCCGGCGCGGAGCCGGGCCATGGAGATGCGGCCCACCAGCGCAGCCGGGGTCGCCGCGGCCAGCACCGGGACCCAGGAGCCCACGTCGAATTTGGCCCGCCCCTCGCCGATCAGCCAGGCCAGCATCGCCGCGCCGGGGCCGAACAGCAGGGTGCGGCCATCCGGCGCCGCGCCGGCGGCGAAACGGTTCGCCGCCGTCACCCCATCGCCGCCGCCGATGCTGGTGAGGCCGATCCTTGTCTCCGGCGGCAGGCCCTGCGCCAGGACGGGCGCCACCGTCCGCGCCCAGCGGTGCAGGGGCCCGCCGGCGGGACCGCCAACCAGGAAGGTCGCGCCATGCGGGAAGGGGTTGGCGGTGCCGCTCGGGCCGGGCAGGCGATGCAGGCCGACCCCGGGGCCGGGCAGGCGCGGCGCTCCGGCCCCGGCCGCGAGCGGCAGGCTGGCCAGCATATGCAGCGCGCGGCGGCGGCCCGGAGGCAGATTTGGGCCGGCCAGGGGAGCGTCGAGGGGGTCGGTCATGCGAGGGCCTTTCCGCCTCGGAGGTCGGCGCGGCGGCCGATCCCCCGGGTTTTCCTTAGCCTGATCTCCCCGCGTGTCAAACCTGTGGCGGCGCCGGCCTGTGGCGGCCTCCCGGACCGCGGTTGCCCGCGCCGCGCGCCGGCGCGATGGTGCCGCTCGCCAAAAGAAACGGGGGGCCGTGCCATGACCGCAACCGCATCGCGCTACGCCGAGGCCTATGCCGCCTGGCGGCGCGACCCCGAGGCCTGGTGGGCGCGCGCGGCCGAGGGCATCACCTGGGACCGCGCTCCGTCGCGCATCTTCGACCCCGCCCAGGGGCTCGACGGCGCGCCCTATGGGCGCTGGTTTCCGGACGCCGCGCTGAACACCAGCGTGAACTGCCTCGATCGCCATGTCGCCGCCGGGCGCGGCGACCAGGCCGCGCTGATCTGGGACAGCGCGATGGAAGGACGGATCGAGACCTTCACCTACGCCGCGCTGCTCGCCCGGGTGGCGAAGACCGCCGGCGCGCTGGCCGCGCTGGGCGTCGGGCACGGCGATCGGGTGGTGATCTACATGCCGATGGTGCCGGAGGCGGCGATCGCGATGCTCGCCTGCGCACGGCTGGGCGCGGTCCATTCCGTGGTGTTCGGCGGCTTCGCCGCGGCCGAGCTTGCCGCGCGCATCGCCGACGCGCGGCCCAAGGTGATCGTCTCGGCCTCCTGCGGCCTGGAGCCGGGACGGGTGGTGCCGTACAAGCCGCTGCTGGACGCGGCGCTCGCGCTGTCGCCGCACCAGCCGCGCGCCTGCCTGATCCTGCAGCGCGCGGCGCTGGAAGCGGCGCTCACCCCCGGGCGCGATCACGATCTGCGCGCCGCCGAGGCGGAAGCCGCGCCGCATCCGCCGGTGTCGGTCGCCGCCACCGACCCGCTCTATATCCTGTATACCTCGGGGACCACCGGCAAGCCGAAGGGGATCGTGCGCGACAATGGCGGGCACGCGGTGGCGCTGTGGAACTCGATGGCGATGATCTACGGGGTGGATGCGGGGGAGATGTTCTGGACCGCCTCCGATGTCGGCTGGGTCGTGGGCCACAGCTACATCGTCTATGCGCCGCTGCTGCGCGGCTGCACCTCGGTGATGTTCGAGGGCAAGCCGGTCGGCACGCCGGATGCGGGCATTTTCTGGCGGATGATCGCGCGCCACGGGGTGAAGGTGCTGTTCACCGCGCCCACGGCGCTGCGCGCGATCAAGCAGCAGGACCCGGAGGGAAAGCTGCTCGCCGGCGTCGATCTCTCGCGGTTCGAAGCGCTGTTCCTGGCCGGCGAACGCTGCGATCCGCCGACCGCGACCTGGGTGGCCGGGCTGCTGGGCAAGCCGGTGGTGGATCATTGGTGGCAGACCGAAACGGGCTGGCCGATCACGGCGGGCTTCCGCGGCTATGGGTTGTTTCCGTTCAAGCCCGGATCGGGCGGCCGGCCGGGGCCGGGCTACGATCTGGCCGCGCTCGACGATAACGGCGCCGTGCTGGGCGCGGGAGCGACGGGCAATCTGGCGCTGCGGCTGCCGCTGCCGCCCGGATGCGCGCCCACCCTGTGGGGCGACGACGCGGGATATCGCCGCGCCTATCTGGCGGATTTCCCAGGGTGGTACCGCACCGGGGACGCGGGCAGCGTGGATGCCGACGGCGATGTGTGGGTGATGGGGCGCACCGACGACATCATCAACGTCGCCGGGCATCGGCTTTCGACCGGGGCGATGGAGGAAGTGCTCGCCGCCCATCCGGATGTCGCGGAATGCGCGGTGGTCGGCGCGGCGGATGCGCTGAAGGGCCAGGTGCCGCTGGGCCTGGTGGTGCTGAAGGCGGGCGCGGCGCGCGACGAAGCCGCGGTCGCCGCCGAGCTTGTGGCCCTGGTGCGCGAGCGGATCGGCCCGGTGGCGGCATTCAAGGATGCGCGGGTGGTGAAGCGGCTGCCGAAGACGCGGTCGGGGAAGATTTTGCGCGGAACGATCCGGGCGCTGGCGGACGGGCAGACGCCGACGATCCCGGCGACGATCGAGGATGCGGCGGTGGTTGGGGAGATCGCGGCGGTGTTGGGGACGCGATAGGCTAGCGCGTATCCTCCAGCGCGTGGCGCTGGATTTTCCCCGTGGTGCTGCGTGGCAGTTGGTCCATCGCCACGAACCGCACTTCGCGCGGGCGCTTGTAGCCGGCGAGCGATCCGCGGCAGAGCGCCTCGATATCGGCCTCCGTCAGCGCCGGGTCGCGCCGCACCACGAAGGCGCACGGGATCTCGCCCCAACGCGGGTCGCGCCGGCGCACCACGACGGCTTCGGCGACGCGCGGATCGGCCAGCAGCACGCGTTCGATCTCGGCCGGGTAGATGTTCTCGCCGCCCGATTTGATCATGTATTTGGCGCGATCGACGAAATCGTAGGTCCCGTCCGGGTTGCGGCGGAACAGATCGCCCATGCGGAAATACCCGTCCGCGAAATCCCGCCGGTTCGTCTCGGCGGCGTCCCAGTAGCCGCTGAACACCGTGGGGCCGCGGATCGCCATCTCGCCCGTGGCGCCATCGGCAACCTCGGCGCCGTCCTGATCGAGCAGCCGCAGATCGCACAGCGCGCTTTGCTGCTTGGAAAGACTCAGAGGCACCGTCCCGGGCGGGATCAACGCCGCCGAGGCCGGCGGCAGGCCGGTCTCGGTCGCGCCGAAACTGTTGAGATAGGGCGCGGCCAGCAGCCGCGTGATCTCGGCGAGCTCATGGCCCGGCACCAGATCCGCCATCGCGCCGATCGCGCGGATGCCGATGGGCCGGATCGGGCGCGCGGTCAGCTCCGCGATCACCGGCGCGATAGCGCCGGGCATCAGCACCAGCCAGCCGAGCGGGAACCGCGCGGCGGCCGCCGCGATCGCGCCCGGCTGCATCCCATCGACCACGATCACCGGCCCGCCCGACATCAGCGCGGCCAGCAGATGATCCGCCGAGGCCATGTGAAACATCGGCGCCCAGGCGCAGAACCCGTCCGCCGGCCCGATCCCGAGATCGAGCCGGAACGCCGCAAGCCGGGCCAGCTCCGCGCGCTGGCTGATGAGCGCGCCCTTGGGCAGCCCCGTCGTGCCGCTGGTGTACAGGATCAGCATCCCGTCCTCGGGGTCGAAGGCGACGGGCGGCGGATGCGCGGGGGCGGCGTCGATCAGCGCTTCGTACCCATCCCCCAGCACCAGCACATCGCCGCCGGGCGGCGGATCGAGCGCGGCCAGCGCGGCCTGGTGGCGGGGCGAGACGATCGTCAGCACCGGGGCGACCAGGCGCAGGCAATGGGCGAGTTCAGGCGCGGCGAGGCGCCAGTTCTGGCACGCCAGGATCGCGCCGATGCGTGCGGCGGCGAGCATCGTCTCCACATATTCGCCCCGGTTCTCCGACAGGATCGCGATCCTGTCCCCCCGCGCCACGCCCCGCGCGGCAAGCCCGGCGGCGAGGCGCTCCACCCGCGCGGCGAGCGCGGCGTAGCTGAGCGTGCGGCCCTCGGCGATCAGCGCCGGGGCGGCGGGATGGGCGCGCGCGCGGGCGAGGAACAATTCGGCGACGCCAAGGCGTCCGGCGCGCAGGATGGCGGACTCGGGCATGGGGCGGGGCCTTGTCGGGCGCCGGGTCCGGCGCGGGGTCCGGCGCGGGTTTTCCTCCCACGCCCGGCGTGCCTACACTCGGCCCGCGCGGCGCGTCCCGGCAAGCCCGGGCGCCCGACCTCAAGGAGACCCGCCATGACCCCGCCCTTCGGCGCCAATTCCAACGCCGCCCGCGACATCGCCAGCGTGCTGCACCCCTATACCGACCTCGTGACGCATCAGGAGATCGGTCCGGTGGTCATCACCCGCGGCAAGGGCGTGCGGGTCTGGGACGATTCCGGCAAGGACTACATCGAATCCGTGGCCGGCCTGTGGTGCGCCTCGCTCGGCTTCGATAACGAGCGCCTGGTGCAGGCGGCGGCGGCGCAGATGCGCAAGCTGCCGTTCTATCACGGCTTCACCGCCAAATCGCACGAACCCTGCATCGAACTGGCCGAGATGCTGCTGGCGCGCGCGCCGGTGCCGATGAGCAAGGTGTTCTTCGCCAATTCCGGTTCGGAGGCGAACGATACCGCGATCAAGATGATCTGGTACATGAACAACGCGCTGGACCGGCCGCGCAAGAAGAAGATCATCGGCCGGATCAAGGGCTATCACGGCATCACGCTGGCCGCCGCCTCGCTGACCGGCCTGCCCGCCAATCACCGCAGCTTCGACGTGCCGCTGCCCGGCTTCGTCCATACCATGACGCCGCATCACTACAACGGGGCGCAGCCCGGCGAGAGCGAGGACGCATTCGCCACGCGCTGCGCCGAGGCGCTGGAACAGCTGATCCTCGCCGAGGGGCCCGACACGGTGGCGGCGATGTTCGCCGAGCCGGTGATGGGCGCGGGCGGGGTGATCGTTCCCCCGCGCGGCTATTTCCAGAAGATCCAGGCGGTCTGCCGCAAATACGACGTGCTGTTCGTCGCCGACGAGGTGATCTGCGGCTTCTGGCGCACCGGCAGCTACTGGGGCAGCCAGACGCTCGGGATCGAGCCCGACATCCTGGTCTGCGCCAAGGCGCTGTCCTCGGCCTATCTGCCGATCAGCGCGGTGATGGTGAACGAGCGCGTGTTCCAGGCGCTGGCCTCGGAAAGCCACAAGATCGGCACCTTCGGCCACGGCTTCACCTATTCCGGCCATCCGGTGCCGGCCGCGGTCGCGATCGAGACCCTGAAAATCTACGACGAGACCGAAATCGGCGCGCATGTCGGCGTCGTGGGCGCGCATATGCAGCGCGAGCTGCGCCGCCGCTTCGCCGACCACCCCTTGGTGGGGGAGGTGCGCGGGATCGGCCTGATCGCCGCGATCGAGCTGATGGAAGACAAGGCGGCGCATCGCAAATTCGATCTGGCGGCGAAAGTGGGCGCGCGCTGGACGAAGCTGATCGAGGCCGAGGGCGTGATCGCGCGCGCCGTGCCGGGCGAGGTGCTGTGCTTCAGCCCGCCGCTGATCATCACCACGGCCGAGATCGACGAGATGCTGGACCGGGTGGAGCGGGCGCTGTCGGAGCTCACGGCGCAGTTGCGGCGGGAGAAAATCGCCCCGATCGGGTAATTGCTGACCTGATTTGCGCGTCCGGCGCTTGACGCAAGCCGAGCGATCCGCCCATCACCCGCGGGCGCTCGGGGCCCCGGTCCCAGGCCGCGCCTCGGACCGGACAGACGGATGCCGCCCAGCATGGATACCGAATTCCCCGCCGCGACCCGGTTGCCGGGTCTCGATCTCACTTTTGCCGATCTGGCCGGGCGCGACGGGCTGATCCGGCTCGACGCGCGTTTCCTCGACCTGCTCGCGGCCGAGGATCCGGCGCTGCATGTGCGCCTGCTCGCCGCCCGCGCGGCGCCCGAAGCGCTGGA
>JAKAZN010000100.1 GCA_021815835.1 Pseudomonadota bacterium | reverse complement strand
CTCGATCTGCTGGGCGACGAATCCTGGTGGACCTTCGACAGTTTCGGCGACTACGCCGCCCGCCTCGCGGCCGATCCCGCCCCGGTGAACACGGTGGCGCTGATCGGACATATGTCGCTGCGGGTGGAGGCGATGGACGGCGACACTGGGCGCGCCGCGACGGATGGGGAGGCCGAGCGGATGCGGCGCCGCCTGGCCGCGGCGCTGGCGGAGGGCGCGTCCGGCTTCTCCACCGGCCTTTACTACCCGCCCAACATGGAAGCGCCGACCGAGGAGGTGATCGCGGTCGCCGAGGCGCTGCGCGACGCCGGCGGGCTTTACGTCACCCATATGCGCGACGAGGCGGACGGCGTCGTGGCCTCGATCGAGGAGACCTTGCGGATCGGCCGGGAGGCCGGCGCGCCGGTCGTCATCAGCCACCATAAATGCTCGATGCCGGAGAATTTCGGGCGCTCCGTGGAGACGCTGCCGCGGATCGCGCGGGCGGCACGGACACAGAAGGTCGCGTTCGATGTCTATCCCTACGCGGCCGGCTCGACGGTGCTGATCCCCGACCGGCTGCGCCCCGATGTCCCGGTGCAGGTCACCTGGTCGGTGCCGCATCCCGAGCAGGCCGGGCGGATGCT
Organism: Pseudomonadota bacterium; assembly: GCA_021815835.1. Lineage (GTDB taxonomy): Bacteria > Pseudomonadota > Alphaproteobacteria > Acetobacterales > Acetobacteraceae > JAJZVS01. The sequence goes on along the minus strand of JAKAZN010000100.1, from coordinate 6,176 downwards.
GGACGATATCGCGCGGGATTGGGGCCTGAGCGCGCGCGCGGCGGCCGAGCGATTGCTGCCGGCCGGCGCGATCTTCTTCCAGATGCACGAGGACGACGTGCGGCGGATCCTGGCCGATCCGCTGGCGATGATCGGCAGCGACGGCCTGCCGCACGATGCCTACCCGCACCCGCGGCTGTGGGGCACGTTTCCCCGCGTGCTCGGCCATTATGCGCGCGACCTGGGGCTGTTTTCGCTGGAAGCGGCGGTGCGCAAGATGACCGGGCATACCGCGTCCGTGTTCGGGCTCGCCGATCGCGGCACGATCCGCCCCGGGGCCTATGCCGACCTGGTGCTGTTCGATCCTGTTGCGGTGCGCGACGCGGCCGATTTCGGCGCGCCGACGCGGCCGGCGGAGGGGATCGTCGGGACCTGGGTGAACGGCCAGGCGGCCTTCGCGGCGGGAGCGGCGACCGCGGCGCGCGCGGGGCGGCTGGTGACACGCGGACGGGGATAGGCGGCGTCCAAAAAAGCAGGAATGCCCGCCGAGACCGGACAAACTCCGGACAAATGAAAGCGGTTTGTTAACCTCGAAGCGCTAGACCCTTCCCGATGCGCACGGGATGCGCCCGCTCGCGGCCGCGCCGCGCGCCAGGGCTGCTCGCGCCGCGCTGATGTGTTGCGTCGCGAGCCGGGCAGTCCGGCTGGAGATGGGTTGATTTTCTGATGGCAGGTCGCCGCATCGTGGGAGCCGGATGGACGCGGGCGCTGCGCGCCGTGCTGCCGCTCGCCGTCGGCGTGCTGCTCGCCGGGCCGGCGATCGCGGGCCCGAATCTGGTACTGAACGGCACGTTTGGCACCGCGAGTTTCGCCGACTGGACCTCGACGACCACCGGTACCGTCAACAGTCCCGCGGTGGTCATCCAGACCGACAATGTCGCCCGAGCCTTCCCGGCGGGCGCGTTCGGGGAGGCGATCCCGAACGACACCTTGTTGACCGGCAGCCCGGATCCCTCGGCTGGCTACGCCGCGTATTTCTCCACCGACACGGGTTCGCAGACGCTTTCGGAGACGGTCACCCTTCGGGTCGGCACCTACGGCATCGGGTTCGACGTCTTCGTGCCCCAGAACGGCTACAACAACCCCAACGATGCCACCTTCACCGGCAGTATCGCCGGGACCTCGTTGTTTTCCGGCGCCAGCGTCGCCGCGATCGGCGCGGCGGATGGCGTGGACAAGTGGGTGACCGTTTCCAGCCAGGCGCGGGTCGCGATCGCCGGGACCTACACGGTGAATTTCACCTTCACCGGTAGCGCCGTGGCGGCCAAGGATATCCTGGTCGATCGGGTTTACCTCACCTTCCTCACCACGTCGCTCAGCCAGCCGGTGCCCGAGCCCGGCGCGCTGGCGCTGCTCGCGGCCCCGCTCGTCGCGCTCGGCTGGCTGCGCCGGCGACGCGGATCGGGCGTGGGCTAGGCCCGGTAGCGCGCGATCGCCGCGGGATCGAAGCCGAACCCCCAGCCCGGCCGGTCCGGCACGATCGCGTGTCCGTTCGCGTCGAGCTCGATCCGTTCCCGATAGATCGGCTCGAACCAGGGCATGTGTTCCAGATAGTAGCCGCCCGGCAGCGCGGCGAGCAGCGCGAGGCTCATCTCCGGGAACAGATGCGAGGCGCAGGGGATGTGGAACGCCTCGCAGAGATGCCCGGCCTTGAGAAACTCGCTGGGGCCGCCCATGCGTTGCAGATCCGGCATGATCACGTCGGCCGCATTGGCCTGCAACATCGCCAGCACGCCGCGATGCGTATAGACCGTCTCGCCCGAGGCGATCGGCGTATCCAGCGCCGCCGCGAGCGCCGCCTCGCCCTCGTGGTCGTGGCAGATCACCGGTTCCTCGAACCACGTCAGATCGAGCTCCTCCAGCATCCGCCCGATGCGGATCGCCTGCTTCACGCTCATCTGCTGGTTGGCATCGACCATGATGGCGATATCGGGCCCCACCGCCGCGCGCACCGCGGCCACGCGCGCGACCATGCGCTCGGGCTCGGTCGGACCGACCCTGGTCTTCACCGCGCGAAAGCCGCGCGCGACGAAGGCAGCGGCTTCCTTCTGCAGTTCGTCGATGGACGAGCCGAGCCACAGGCCGCCGCTCGCATAGGTGGGCACGGCGGGGCGGCAGGCGCCGATGAGATGCGCGACGTTCAGCCCGGCGGCCTTGCCGCGCAAATCCCACAGCGCCATGTCGAGCGCGGCCAGACCGACGATGGAAACCCCCTCGTAGCCGAGGAAATTCAGCTCCTTCCACGCCCTGGCGTTGAGGGTCCCGCCCGCGCGCGGATCGAGGCCAACCACCAGGTCCTCCAGATTGCGGATCATCTCGTGGATCACGCCGAGGCGGCGGTTGTTGATCGAAAATACCAGCCCCTCGCCGACCAGGCCCTGATCGGTCTCCAGGAAGGTCAGCACGCAATCGGCCGAGCGGATGGAGCCCAGGATCGCGGTCAGGATCGGCGGATCGACCGGCAGGTGGACGATTTCGGTGCGCAGGCGGGTGATCTTCATGGCGGGTTCCCCTCGGCTTCGTCCCCGGGTAGGCGGGGCGGGCGGTGCTGGCAAGCATGGGCGCCCCTTGCGCCCAGGCTCACGGGAAGGTTACCCGCCACGCGCGCCCCGGGTCAGCCTCGGGTCAGGCGGCCCATGCGAGCACCCGCCATCGGCGCGGGGCCAAAGGAGATTGCTTATGCGTATCGCGATGATCGGCGGCGGCTATGTGGGTCTGGTGTCGGGCGCCTGCTTCGCCGAATTCGGCACCGAGATCGTCGTGGTGGAAGCCGACCCGGCCCGCCTCGCCGCCCTTCGGGACGGGCGCATGCCGATCTACGAGCCGGGCCTGGAGCGGCTGGTGGCCGAGAACGTGGCCGCGGGACGGCTTTCCTTCACGGATGATCTGGCCGAGGCGGTCGCCGGCGCGGAGGCCGTCTTCATCGCGGTGGGCACGCCCACCCGCCGCGGCGACGGCCACGCCGACCTGACCTATGTCCATGCGGCGGCGGAACAGGTGGCGCGCGCGCTGACCGGCTATGCGGTGATCGTCACCAAATCCACGGTCCCGGTCGGTACCGGGCGGCGCATCGCCGAGATCGTGCGCGCCGCGCGGCCCGAGCTTGCATTCGACGTCGCCTCCAACCCGGAATTCCTGCGCGAGGGCAGCGCGATCGGCGATTTCATGCGCCCCGACCGCGTGGTGATCGGCGCCGAAAGCGAGCGCGCGCGCGAGGTGCTGCGCCGGCTCTATCGGCCGCTTTATTTGATCGAGGCACCGATCGTGTTCACCGCGATCGAAACCGCCGAACTCACGAAATACGCCGCAAATGCGTTCCTGGCGATGAAGGTGACGTTCATCAACGAGATCGCCGATCTCTGCGAGAAGACCGGCGCCGACGTGCATGATGTCGCGCGCGGCATTGGCCTCGACGGGCGGATCGGGCGCAAATTCCTCCATCCCGGGCCGGGCTATGGCGGGTCCTGCTTCCCGAAGGACACGCTGGCGCTGATGCGCATCGCGCAGGAATACGGCGCGCCGGTGCGGCTGGTGGAAACCACCGTCGCGGTGAACGACGCGCGCAAGGCGGCGATGGCCGGGCGCGTGCTGGCCGCGTGCGGCGGATCGGTGCGTGGCAAGACGATCGCGGTGTTGGGCCTGACCTTCAAGCCGGAGACGGACGACATGCGCGAGGCGCCGTCGGTGCCGATGATCTGGCGGCTGGCCGAGGACGGCGCGGCGATCCGCGCCTTCGATCCCGAGGGCATGGACCAGGCCCGGCCGCTGTTGCCCGACAGCGTGACCTTCTGCCGTGACGCGCTGGATGCCGCGCGCGGGGCGGACGCGCTGGTGCTGATCACCGAATGGAACGAATTCCGCGCCCTCGCGCCCGAACGGCTGGCCGGGGCGATGGGCGGACGCATCATCGTCGATTTGCGCAACGTCTATGACCCGGCCGCGTTCGCCGCCGCCGGGTTCGCCCTGCACGGCATCGGCCGGCCCGGCCTTCGCGGCTGAGCCCGGCGCGGGGATCGCGCTGGCGGGGGCGGCGTGGCACCTTGCGCGGCGGGAGGGTTCCATGCGCCGCGCCGCCCTGATCGCGTTCGGATGCCTCGGTCCGGTGCTGGCCGGGTGCGCCGGTCCGGCGCCTCCCGCGCCGCCGATCGCCGCCCGGCCGGTCCCGCCGGCGCGCGCGGACCTTGCGGTCGTGATCGCGATCCGCCCCGTTCCGCGCGCCACCCTGGGACGGAAGGCGGCGGCGTTCGGCTTGGCCCCGCCCGCGCCGGGCGCTCTGCCGGCGGAGGCGGAATTCGTGCTGCGGGATGCGGGGGGCGAGACGCGCGCGCTGATCGCGCCGCGTCTTCCGGGGTTGCGGGCCGGGGCGCGCGTGCGGCTGATCGATCGCGGGCACCTTGTTGCGCTGATGGCGGCAAACTGAACGCGCCGGTCAGGCCGTCGTCGCCTCCCGCACGCCGAGCTCGCCCGCCATCTTCTCGCGCATCAGGAATTTCTGCACCTTGCCGGTCACCGTCATCGGGAATTCGTCCACGAAACGGATATGCCGCGGCACCTTGTAGTGCGCGATCTGGCCGGCGCAGAACGCCGCGACCTCCGCCGCCGTCAGCGCGGCACCCGGGCGGATTCGGATCCAGGCGGCGATCTCCTCGCCGTAGCGCGCATCCGGCACGCCGAAGACCTGCACGTCCTGGATCGCCGGGTGGCGATAGAGGAACTCCTCGATCTCGCGCGGATAGACGTTCTCGCCGCCGCGGATGATCATGTCCTTGATGCGGCCGACGATGTTGCAATAGCCCTCGGAGTCGATCACGGCCAGGTCGCCGGTGTGCATCCAGCGCGCGGCATCGATCGCCTCGGCAGTGCGTTCGGGATCGTTCCAGTAGCCTTGCATCACCGAATAGCCGCGGGTGCAAAGCTCGCCCGGCGCGCCGCGCGGCACCACGCGGCCCTCGGCATCGACGATCTTCACTTCCAGATGCGGGTGGATGCGGCCCACGGTGGACACGCGGCGTTCCAGCGGATCGTCGGTGGTGGTCTGGAAGCTGACCGGGCTGGTTTCCGTCATGCCGTAGGCGATGGTGATTTCGGACAGATGCATCTCGGCCACCGCGCGGCGCATCACCTCGATCGGGCAGGGCGAGCCGGCCATGATGCCGGTGCGCAGGCTCGACAGGTCGAAGCTGCGGAATTCGGGATGATCGAGCTCGGCGATGAACATGGTGGGCACGCCATGCAGCGCGGTGCAGCGCTCCTCGGCCACGGTGCGCAAGGTGGCGAGCGGATCGAACCCTTCCCCCGGATAGACCATCGCCGCGCCATGCGTGGTGCAGGCGAGGTTGCCGAGCACCATGCCGAAGCAGTGATAGAGCGGCACCGGGATGCACAGCCGGTCCTGCTCCGTCAGGCGCATCGCCGCGCCGATGAAATAGCCGTTGTTGACGATGTTGTGGTGCGTCAGGGTGGCGCCCTTGGGCGCCCCGGTCGTGCCGGAGGTGAACTGGATGTTGATCGGGTCGTCGAATTGCAGCCCCGCGCCGATCGCGGCGAGCCGGGCGCGATCGGCGGGACCCGCGGCGCGCGCGACCTGCTCGAAGGCCAGGCAGCCGGGTGCCGCCGGCCCGCCGATCTGGATCACCTGGCCGAGCGCCGGCAGCCGCGCCGCGGCGAGACCGCCCGGCGCGGCGGCGGCCAGCTCCGGTGCCAGCGCGTTCAGCATCCCGATGTAATCGGAGGATTTGAACGAAGTCGCGGTGATCAGCGCGCGGCATTCCACCTTGTTCAGCGCGTATTCGAGTTCCGCCAGCCGATAGGCGGGATTGATATTGACCAGGATCAGCCCCGCCTTCGCGGTGGCGAATTGCGCGACGACCCATTCGGGATTGTTGGGCGACCAGATGCCGACCCGATCGCCCGGCTCCAGCCCCAGCGCCAGCAGCCCGGCGGCGAAATCATCGGCCCGCGCGGCAAGCTCGGCGTAGCTCCACCGCACATCCCGCGACGGCACGATCAGGGCGGGACGATCGGGGACGCGCGCAAGCGTGCGGTCCAGGCTTTCGCCGACCGTCTGGTCGAGCAGGGTCGTGCCGACGGCGCCATGGACATAGCTGGGGGCGGGCTGGCTCATGGATGGTTTCTCC
>JAKAZN010000099.1 GCA_021815835.1 Pseudomonadota bacterium | reverse complement strand
TGGGGTATGGGCGCGCCGGGACCCTCACCCCAACCGTGGTCCGCTTCGCGGCCCAAGCTCGCAAGCGGGAGAGGGGGCGTTGCGGGGCGGCCGGCGCGCCCATGCCATACCCGATCGCCCTGCTGGCGACGCCCTTTCCCGCGCCCTGCTGGCGACGCCCTATCCCGCGCCCTGCGGGCGACGCCCCATCCCGCGCCCTGCTGGCGACGCCCCATCCCGCCGCGCTAGTCTTCGCCCATGCCCCTGCGATACCTCGTCACCGGCGGCGCCGGCTATGTCGGCAGCCATCTCGTCCTCGCCCTCGCCGAACGCGGCCATGACGTGACCGTGTTCGACAATCTGCGCCAGGGCCACCGCGCCGCGATCCCGGCGGGCGTGCGGCTGATCGAGGCCGATCTCGCCGATGCCGCCGCCGTCGATGCGGTGCTGGCGGACGGCCCCTGGCACGCCGTGTTCCATTTCGCCGCGCTCTCGCTGGTGGGCGAGAGCATGGCCGACCCGTTCCGCTACCTGCTGGAGAACGCAACCAACGGCATCCGTCTGATCGCCGCCTGCACCCGCCACGGCGTGCGCCGCTTCGTGCTGTCCTCCACCGCCAATTTGTTCGGCGCGCCGGACACGATCCCGATCGCCGAGGACGCGCCCATCGATCCCGGCTCCCCCTACGGCGAGAGCAAGCGGATGATCGAGCGCGCCCTGGTCTGGGCCGACCGCGTGCACGGCCTGCGCAGCGCGGCGCTGCGGTACTTCAATGCCGCCGGCGCCGATCCCGCCGGGCGGCTGGGCGAGGACCACGATCCGGAGACGCATCTCATTCCGCTGGCGATCGACGCGGCACTCGGCCGGCGCGGGGAACTGGCCGTATTCGGCACCGATTATCCCACGCCGGATGGCACGTGCATCCGCGACTATATCCATGTGTCCGATCTGGCGGAGGCGCATCTGGCGGTGCTGAAGCTGCTCGATCATGCCAGCCGGACCTATAATCTTGGCAACGGCCAGGGCGCCTCGGTGCGCGCGGTGATTGCCGCGGTACGGGAGGTGACCGGGCGCGACGTGCCGCATCGGCTCGCGGACCGCCGGCCGGGCGATCCGCCGGTGCTGGTGGCCTCCGCCGCGCGGTTGCGCGCCGATACCGGCTGGACGCCGCGGCTGGCCGATTTGCACGACATCGTCCGCACCGCCGCCGCGTGGCGGCAGGCGCATCCCCACGGCTACGGCGACTGACCGGCGCGCTTGCCGCGCCATCCCCGCCGGCCTAGTGAATCGGCAGGACACGAAGAGGGAACCACGCCATGAAACTGATGAGCTTCCGCCGTCCCGACGGCGCGGCCAGCTGGGGTATCGTGAAGGGGGAGGGCGTGGTCGATTGCGGCCATCTCGCCCCCGGTCTGAAACACGCGCTCTGGGCGAGCGCCTCGCTCGCCGAGGAAGCGGCGCGCCATCCGGACCACAAGCTGAGCGCGGTGCGCGCGCTGCCGCCGATCCCCGATCCGGACAAGATCCTGTGCGTCGGCCTGAACTACATGACCCATATCAAGGAAGGCGGGCGCGAGCCGCCGCCCAAGCCCATCATCTTCGCCCGCTTCACCAACAGCCAGGTGGGCCACGGGGAAACCCTGATCCGTCCGAACGTCTCGGAAACATACGATTACGAGGGCGAGCTCGCGGTGGTGATCGGCCGGCGCTGCCGGCATGTGAGGAAGGACCAGGTGGCCTCCGTGATCGCGGGCTATGCCTGCTACAACGAAGGCTCGGTGCGGGAATGGCAGCGCCATTCGGCGCAGTTCACGCCGGGGAAGAATTTCTACCATTCCGGCGCCTTCGGCCCGTGGCTGGTCACGCCGGAGGAAGCCGGGGACATCACCAAGGCGCATCTGATCACGCGGCTGAACGGCGAGGAGGTGCAGCACGCGACGATCGACGATCTTTGTTTCGATATCCCGACCTTGGTCGCGTACATCTCGACCTTCACCCAGTTGGAAGCGGGCGACGTGATCGTGACCGGGACCACCGGCGGGGTCGGCGCCTATCGCAAGCCGCCGCTGTGGATGAAGCCGGGCGATACGGTCGAAGTCGAGATCTCCGGCGTCGGCCTGCTGCGCAACACGGTGGCGGCGGAAGGCTGATGCTGGAGGCGATTCCCTGGGGGGCGGACCTCGCCGCGACGGTGGCGGAGTTCGGGGATGTCGAGGCGGTGCATGACGGGGCGCGCGGGGTCGGGCTGGCCGAACTGGCCGGCCGGTCCGCGCGCCTCGCGCTGATGCTGCGCGCGGCCGGGGTGGCGCCGGGGACCTGCGTGGGCCTGTCGCTGCCGAACGGGATCGCGGCGGTCTGGGCGACCAACGCGCTGCGGCTGGCGGGCGCGGCGGAGGTGGGGCTGAACGCGGGGCTGACGGAAGCGGAGCGGCGGTATTGCCTCGGTTTGTCCGGCACGCGCCTGGTGGTGACCGACCGCGCCGGGGCGTCCGCGTTCCGCGATCTGGGCTGCGATGTGATCGCGATCGAGGACGTGCCGGACGCCCCGGCCGATCCCGCCGCGCTGGCCCCGGTGCCGGGGACGGCATGGGCGAAGATCGGTTTCACATCCGGCACGACCGGACAACCGAAGGCGATCGTCACCACCCACGCGGCGCGGTGGCTCGCGAACGTGCTGCAACGCGCGCATCTGGACCCGATGCCGGGGCGCGGCAGCCGGGTGCTGCTGATGACGCCGTTCATCCATGGCGCGGGCCTGATCGCCCACGCCTTCCACGATCGCGGCGGAGGGATCGTGCTGCTGCGCGGGGTCGATCTGCCGGTGGTGCTGAAGCTCCTGCGCGACGGCGCGGTGGATCATGTGTTCGCCCCGCCCACGGTGCTGGCAAAGATCGCGGGCGCGCTGGAGGGGGAACGGATCGGCGGTATCCGCACGATCTTCTGCGGCACCGCGCCGCTGCTGGGGGCGCTGCATGCCAAGGCGCGCGCGATCTTCGGTCCCGTAGTGCGCGTGACCTACGGCAAATCGGAGATCGTGAACCCGATCACGGTGCTGCCGCCCGCCGCCACCGATGCCTATTATGCCGACCCGGCGGGGGAAGGGGTGTGCGTCGGCTGGCCCGGCAGCGGCGTGGAGATCGCGCTGCGCGACGAGACGGGGCTTGTCCTTGGCGCCGGGGAGGTGGGCGAGGTGCATCTGCGCGGGCGGCACATGTCCTGCGGGCATATCGATGCCTCCGGGTTCCACCCGCTGCCTGACGATGGATTCCACGCCACCGGCGATCTGGGGCGGATCGATGCGCGTGGTCGGTTGCATCTGGTCGGGCGGCTGGCGGATGTCGTGAAATCCGGGGGCTACAAGATCCATCCCGACGAGATCGAGCGCGAACTCGCCGGGACCGCGGGCACCGCGGCCGTGGCGATCGTGTCGCTGCCGTCGGAATATTGGGGGGAGATCATCGTCGCGGTGGCGGAGACCGACGACGCGGCCTGGCCCGATCGCGCGCGCGCGGCACTGGCGGGCCTCGCGCGCTACAAGCACCCGCGGGCGTTCCTGATGATGGCGGAGCTGGCGCGCAACCCGCAGGGCAAGATCATGCGCCGGCTGATCCGCGCGGCGCTGCTGGAGCGCTGGCGGATCATCGACGGCTCGCACCCGAGGCTGGAACCGCGCTGAATGGACAAGACATACGAGACGCTCCTGGTCGAAACCCCGCGTCCGCATCTGCTGCGGGTCACCCTGAACCGGCCGGAGGTGGGGAACGCGAAGAACACGCAGATGGGGCTGGATACGCTCGATCTCTGGACCCGACTGATCGACCATCCGGGCGAGGTGCGCTGCGTGGTGCTGACCGGCGCCGGCGATCGGATCTTCTGCGCCGGCGGCGATCTGAAGCAGCGCAAGGGCATGAGCCAGGCGGAATGGCAGCACCAGCACGAAATCTTCGAGCGCGCGCGCGATGCGCTGCTGGAGGTTCCGGTGCCGGTGATCGCGGCGGTGAACGGGCACGCCTATGCCGGCGGGCTGGAGACCGTGCTGGTCTGCGACTTCGCCTATGCGGCCCGCGGTGCCCGGTTTGCGCTGACCGAGGTGACGATCGGGATCATGCCCGGCGGCGGCGGCACCCAGACGCTGGCTCGCGTGGTGGGGGAGCGGCGGGCGAAGGAGCTGATCCTGACCGGCCGGCCGTTCACCGCCGAGCAGGCGCTGGAATGGGGGGTGGTGAACCATATCTCCGAGCCGGGCCGGCTGATGGACGACGTGTTGGCCACCGCGCAGGCGATCTGCGACAACGCGCCGCTGTCGGTGCGGCAGGCGAAGAAATCGATCCATAACGGCCTGCAGATGGATCTGAAGCGCGGCCTGATGTTCGAGATCGAGGCCTATAACCGGCTGGTGGACACGGAAGACCGGCGGGAAGGCGTGCTGGCGTTCAACGAGAAGCGCAAACCGGCGTTCAAGGGCCGCTAGAAGGAACCGCAACGATGTCCGACATCCCCACCCGCGTCCAGATCAACGAGGAAGGCCCCCGCGAGGGCTTCCAGTTCGAGAAGGGTCCGATCCCGACCGCGCGCAAGATCGAACTGATCGACGCGCTGAGCGAGACCGGGATCAACCACATTCAGGTGGCTTCCTTCGTCAATCCGAACCGCGTTCCCGGCTGGGCCGACGCCGATGAGGTGGTCGCGCGCTACAAGCGCAAGCCGGGCGTCGAATACACGGCGCTTTGGCTCAACGTGAAGGGCCTGCAGCGGGCGATGGCGTCGCAGCGCGTCGATATCAAGGGGTCGTTCTCGCTGACCGCGTCGGAAACCTTCCTCAAGCGCAACCAGCAGCGCACGCTGGAGGATAACATCCGCGCCGCGCACGAAACCATCCGCATGTACAAGGAGCACGGCATTCCGCTCGAACGCGCGGGCATCATGGCCGCGTTCGGCTGCAATTTCGAGGGCGAGGTCCCGCATCAGCGCGTGCTCGACATGATCCAGAGCCTGCTCGATATCGCGGGCGAGCACGGGATCGTTCCGAAGGTGTTCTCGCTCGCCGATACCATGGCCTGGGCCACGCCGAAATCCATCCGCGCGCTGGTGGGCGCGGTCCGCAACCGCTATCCCGAGCTCACGCTTTCGCTGCATCTGCACGACACCCGCGGGATGGGCATCGCCAACGCCTGTGCCGGGCTGGAGATGGGGGTGGCGATCTACGATTCGACCGTCGCCGGCCTCGGTGGCTGCCCGTTTGCCGCGCACAAGGGCGCCGCCGGCAATGTCTGCACCGAGGATCTGGTGTTCATGCTCGACGAGATGGGCATCGAGACCGGGATCGATCTCGACAAGCTGATCGAGGTTGCGCAACTGGCCGAGGATATCGTCGGCCATCCGCTGCCCGGGTCCGTCAAGATGGGCGGCAGCCTGAAGGCGCTGCGCGCCAAGCTGCACTGAACATCGCGGAGGAAACCATGCCCGCCCTCACCGAAGCCGTCGGCCGCTTCATCGCCGAACTGTCCCCCAACCGCATCCCCGATGAGGCGATGCAGGTCGCCCGCCTGGGCTTCATCGACTGCATCGGCACCATGATCGCGGGCCGCAACGAGGACGCGGTGGGCATCCTGCGCGCCACGCTCGCGCCCGCGCCGGGACCTGCCTCACTCACGTTCTCCGCCGCGCGCGCGACCGCGCCCGAAGCCGCCTGGATCAATGGCGTGGCGGCCCATGCGCTGGATTACGACGACGTCGCGCTGCGCGGCCATCCCTCCACCGTGCTGGTGCCCGCGATCCTGGCCGAGGCGGAAGCCCTGGACGCCAGCGGGCTCGACATGCTGGTGGCCTATGTCGCCGGCTACGAGACCTGGGCCGAGCTGTTCCGCCGCGATAACGGCCTGCTGCACAAGAAGGGCTGGCATCCCACCGGCCTGTATGGCGCGGTCGGCGCGGCGGCGGCATGTGCCAAGCTGCGGCGGCTCGACCCGGCCAAGGCGGCGATGGCGGTCGCGCTCGGCGCCTCGCAAAGCGCCGGCCTGATGGCGAATTTCGGTACCATGACGAAGCCGTTCCACGCCGGCCGCTCGGCCCATGCCGGGATCATGGCCGCCCGTCTGGCCGCCAACGGCTTCACCGCCGCGACCGACGCGCTGGAGCATCCGCAGGGTTTCCTGCACGCCATCTCCCCCGACGGCGCCGAGGATCGCGCCAGCGAATCGCATCTGGGCGAGACCTGGGCGCTGCTCACGCAGGGTCTGGGGATCAAGAAATACCCCACCTGCTACTGCACCCATCGCGCGATCGACGGCATCCTGGACCTGATGGCCGCGCATCCGATCCGCGCCGAGGAGGTGAAGCAGGTCACGGTGAAGATCAGCGATTATTTCGCCACCGTGCTGCGCAACCACGCCCCCGATACCGGGCTCGCCGCCAAATTCAGCATCGAGTTCGCGATGGCGAGCGGGATCGTCGCCCGCCGCGTGGGCCTGCGCGAACTCACCGACGATTTCGTCCGCCGTGAGGACATCCAGGCGCTGATGCGCCGCGTGCGCACCGAGATCACGACCATCTACGACCCGGAGCTGCCAGGCGCCGCGCTCGCCGACCAGGTGACGGTCGAAACCACCTCCGGCGCGCGCTTCGCCGGCGAGGCCGTCGCGCGCGCCACCGGCCATCCGACACGCCCGCTGGCAGAGACGCAGATCTACGACAAATTCGCCGACTGCCTGGACGCCGGCAATACCGACATTCCCGCCGCCGCCCTGTTCGCCCGCCTCAAGGGCCTGGAGGGCATCGCGGCCAGGGAGCTCGCCCGGATGTGACCGCGGCCCCTCCCCGCGCGTTCCGGTCCGGCTAGACTGACGCCA
>JAKAZN010000098.1 GCA_021815835.1 Pseudomonadota bacterium | reverse complement strand
GGGCGATGGCCGTGGAACCCGGACCGCCCCGCCTGGACAGCGCGACCGCGACGTTGCTACGACCTTACTGCAACGGGGCCGACGGCGTTCCATGCGGACATGCCGCGGCGCAACAAAAATCAAGGGGGATCCGGCCATGGGCGAAACCGCGCGCGGCGCGCCGCAATACCGTCTCAACCGGGCGGTGGGGGTGCTGGCGATCGTGGCCTCGGCGGTCGCGGGGGAATACGGCGCCGGGATCAATTTCGTTTCGGTGCAGAGCCTCAGCGTCTATCCCGGCGTGCAGGATCTGGTGCCGCTGGCGATGCTGGTCACCGGATTGCTCGTGCTGCCCAAGGTGTTTCTCTACCAGCGCTATTCCCAGGTGATGCCGCGCGCGGGTTCGGCCTATGTCTGGATCGGGCGCAGCCTGGACGGGTCGCTGGCCTTCGCGCTCGGGCTGATCTGGTGGCTGGGTCTGTGCGGCTCGATCGGGTTCCTGTCCTTCGCCTTCGGTACCTTCCTGGGCCAGGCCTGCATCGGCGCCGGCCTGCCGGTCGGGGCCTGGCTGCTGACCCCCACCGGGCATGTGCTGGCCGGCCTGGCGGCGATCTGGGCGATCCTGTGGCTGCATTCGACCGGGGTGCATCGCTACGGCGCCTTCGTCGTCACCCTGTTCGTCGTGATCCTGCTGACCGCGGGCGTGATCGTCGCTTATGGCATCGCGACCCCGCCGGCCCAGTTCGTCCTCGCCGCCAGCGCCAGGGCAGGCGCGGCCCTGGCCCCGCCCGCCACGGCCTCGCCCCCGAGCTGGGCGGCCTTCGGCTCGGTCTGCGCGCTGTTCATTTTCGCCTATGGCGGCATCAGCGCCGCGCCGGCGCTGGGGGGTGAGACGCGCGACGCCGAGACCAACATGCCGCGCGGCCTGGTGATCGGCTGGGCGGTCGCCGTGGTGTTGTTCAGCGCCGTCGCCTACGCGCTGTTCCACGCCGCGCCGTGGTGGGCGGTGCTCGGACTGATCCACGCCCACAAGGAGGGCTTCGCCACCGCGCCGGGACTGATGGGCCTGATCGCGCCCCCCGTGGTGAGCACGCTCCTCAATTTCGCGGTCGCGGTGATCGTCGGCAAGACGATCGCCCCGGCGATGCTCATCAATTCGCGGCTGCTGTTCGCCTTCGCGCAGGATCGCATCCTGCCGGAACGGTTCGCGAGCACCTCGGCGGCGCGCGTCCCGATGGCGGGGCTGCTGCTGACCGCCTGCGTGGGATCGGTATTCCTGATCCAGTCGGCCTATATCGGCTGGGCGCTCGGTGTCGTGGTGCGCGCGCTGAGCATCCTGCTGGTCTGGCTCGGCGTGGCGCTCGGCGTGCTGGCGCTGTCGTTCGGCGCTGGCGCGGCGAGCCGGGAGCCCTGGGCGCGGCAATTGCGCGCGAGCCCGTTCACCGTGCCGGCGGCGTTGGTTTCCGTTGTCATCACGCTTTATCTGATCTCCACCGTGATCGTGGTGCCGCACACCAAGCTGTGGTTCCAGCCGATCTTCCAGAGCCTGATCGCCGTGATCGTCGCGGGCGCGATCCTGCTGGCCGCGCGGGGCCGGGCGCATGCGCGCGGGGAACGGCTGCGCGAGGCGATGCGCGCGGTGCCGCTGGAATAGCGCGCGCGGCGTCCGGTCAACCGGCGCCGAGCAGCGCGCGGGCGCGCGCGATGACGAGATGCGCCTGGTCCCAGAGCCGGTACGGTTCCAGCGCGTCCATCGGCGCCCAGATCGCCGCGCCCACATCCGATGCGGCGCGCGGCTCGCCCGCTTCCCAGCGGGCGGCGTAGTCGATGATGGTGTAGTGGTAGCGCGGGCGCCCGTCGGGATCGGGGCGGATGTTATCGACCACGGCAACCAGATGCAGCGCGCCGACGGTGACGCCGGTCTCCTCCTCCAGCTCGCGCCGCGCGGCCTGTTCCACCGTCTCGCCCAGTTCCTGCGCGCCGCCGGGCAGGCTCCAGCTGCCGATATTGGGCGGCTTGGCGCGCTGGATCAGCAGCACGTCGTTGCCCTTGAGCACGACGATGCCGATGCCGACGATCGGGCGGGGCGGGTATTCGCGCCCCGTCGCCGCTTCGCCCGTCGCCGCTTCGCCCGTCGCCGCTTCGGTTGCGATCTGATCCGCCACGTTCGAACTCTCCCGGTGCCCGTGGCATCCTGCCCCGGCGGCGCGGTTGACGCCACCGGCGCGGCGGCGCGAGGCTGCGTCCGGACCCAGGGAGGAAACCGCCATGGCTCTCACGCTCCGCCCGCTGCATCCGCTGTTCGTGGCCGCGGCGACGGGCATCGACCTGACCGCGCCGCTGGAGGCCGAAGCTGTCGCGGAACTGGTGGCCGCGCTCGACCGCTACGCCGTGCTGGTGCTGCCGGGCCAGGACCTGACCGACGCGCAGCAGATCGCCTTCAGCGAACGGCTGGGGATTCTGGAGACCACGGTGAAGGCGTTCCGGCCCGGCCACAAGGCGCGGATCGATCTGCATCTGTCGGATGTGTCGAACCTGGACGAACGCAACCAGGTGCTGGCCGCGGACGACCGGCGGCGGATGAACGGGCTGGGCAACCGGCTCTGGCACACCGACAGTTCCTTCAAGGCGATCCCGGCGCGCTATTCGCTGCTGTCGGCGCGCGCGATCCCGGGCGCGGGCGGGGAGACGGAGTTCGCCGATCTGCGCGCCGCCTGGGATGCGCTCGATCCGGCGATGCGCGGGCGGATCGAGGGGCTGGTCGCGGAACACTCGCTGCTGCATTCGCGGGCCACGATCGGGTTCACCGATTTCGCGGCCGAGGAGCGGGAACGGTTGCAACCGGTACCGCAGCGTCTGGTGCGCACCCATCCCGGATCGGGACGCAAGACGCTCTATCTGGCTTCCCATGCCGGGTCGATCCGCGGGATGGCGCTGCCGGAGGCGCGGATGCTGCTGCTCGATCTGATGGAGCACGCGACGCAGCGCCGCTTCGTCTATTCCCACACCTGGCGGCTGCATGATCTGGTGATCTGGGACGATCGCTGCACGTTGCACCGGGCGCGGCCCTACGACATGACGGTGCCGCGCGACATGCGCCGGACGACGGTTTCGGACGGGGTTTCGAGCCTGGAGCAGGCGGCGTAGCGGGGCGGACGCGCCGCCTTGCGGGCCGCCTGGCCCCGGCGCGGCATCGCTGCGCGGCACACGCGCGACGGCACAACGCGAGGAGGAAGCGATGGCGGATCCGCTCTGGCAATTGCGCGGCGACTACATGGAAAGCTGCAACTGCGACTATCTCTGCCCCTGCATCTATACCAACCCGCAGGGTCCGGCGACGCAGGAGCACTGCGTCGCGATCATGGTGTTCCGCATCGCCGAGGGGCGTCACGGCGCGACCCGTCTGGATGGGCTTTCCTTCGCCCTCGTCATCCGCTCCGGCCGCGTGATGGCCGACGGCAACTGGGTGTTTGCCGGCGTGGTCGATGAACGGGCGGACGCGGCGCAAGGTGCCGCGCTGGCCGCCATCGTCGCCGGCGAGGCGGGCGGCCCGCCGGGCGCGATCCGCAAGGCGCTGGTGAGCGATTTCCGCGGCATCGCCACCAAGCCGATCCGGATCGTGATGGACGGGTTGCGCCGGTCGGTGGAGATTCCGGATATCGTGACGTTCGAGATCGCCGGCGTTGCCTCCCGCAACGGCTCGGGCGAGCCGTTCTACCTCGACAACACCTCCCACCCCGCCGGACGGCGGCTGGCGCTGGCGCGGGCCTCGCGGCTGCGGGTGGAGGGATTTGGTCTCGACCTCGATCTGAACCGGCATGGCAATAACGGTCATTTCGCCCCCTTCGCCTGGGCCGCCTGAGGCCCCGGCGGGGGCGCGGGGTCTCGGCCGGGTCACCCGGGCGGGCGTGCTCGCGGCGCTGGCGGCGCTGACCGGGCTCGCCTGGCTCGCGCTGGGCCCGATCGGGCGCGGCATGATGGCGGCGGGCATGGCGGGGATGGCGATGGCCCCGGCGCAAGCGACGGTCGCGGATCTCGCGCTCGGCTTTGCCATGTGGGCGGTGATGATGCCCGCGATGATGCTGCCGAGCGCGGCGCCGATGATCCTGACCGTTGCGCGCGTGCACCGGTCGCGACCTGTGCGCGGCGGCGGGAGCCTGAAGCTGGCGGCGTTCGTCGCCGGGTATCTGGCGGTGTGGACGGGGTTCTCGGCGGTCGCGGCGCTGGCGCAATGGGGCCTGGCGCGCGGCGGGCTGATCGGCGGGATGGACGGGCGGATGGGGCCGGTGCCGGGCGGGGCGGTGTTCGTCGCCGCGGGGCTGTACCAGCTGAGCCCGCTCAAGCTGGCCTGCCTCGGGCGTTGCCGTTCGCCGCTGGGCTTCCTGCTCGCGCACTGGCGCGACGGGGTCGGCGGGGCGCTCTGCATGGGCGCGCGGCACGGGGTGGTGTGCCTGGGCTGCTGCTGGGCGCTGATGGCGGTGTTGTTCGCGGTGGGGGCGATGAACCTGGTGTGGGTCGCGGGGCTTGGGGTGCTGGTGCTGGTCGAGAAGCTGACGCCGGGCGGGAGGTGGGTTGCGCGCGCGAGCGGGGTGGCGCTGCTGGTGGCGGGGGTGGCGCTGGCGGGTGGGTTCGCTTCGTTCTGACGGTCCGCCCCGCACCGGCGCCGACACCCGGCCGCTCGCGCCGCTTGCGATCCCGCCGCCCCGCGTGCGACGATTCTGCCGGCCGATGGAGGATAGGATGGATCACGACCTGGATGCGCTGCTGGGCTTTGCGCCCGATTACGATTCCCCCATCCCCTACATGGCGCGCACCCGCGCCTATTACGCCGCGATCGGCTACACCACGCCGTATCGCTGGGCGCATCATCTGGCCGCGCCGTTCACGGCCCTGGCGAAGCCGCTCGGACGCAGCCGCGTGGCGATCGTGACCACCGCCGCGCCCTACCAGCCCGACAAGGGCGATCAGGGGCCGGGGGCGCCGTATAACGGCAGCGCCAAGTTCTATCAGGTCTATTCCGGCGACACCGCGCACGATCACGATCTGCGCATCTCCCATATCGGCTACGACCGCACCCACACCACCGCGACCGATTCCAACACCTGGTTCCCGCTGCAAGCGCTGCGCCGCGCCGCGGCCTCCGGGCGGATCGGGGCGGTGGCGCCGCGCTTCCATGGCGCGCCCACCAACCGCTCCCACCGCGTCACGATCGAGACCGACGCGCCCGAGCTTCTCGCCCGGCTGCGCGAAGACCAGGTGGACGTCGCGATCGTGGTGCCCAATTGCCCGGTCTGCCACCAGACCTGCGCGCTCACCGCGCGGCATCTGGAAGCGAATGGGATTCCCACGGTGCTGATGGGCTGCGCCAAGGACATCGTCGAGCACGCCGCCGTGCCGCGCTTCCTGTTCAGCGATTTCCCGCTCGGCAACAGCGCCGGCCGCCCGCACGATGTCGCTTCCCAGGACCAGACGCTGGAACATGCGCTAAGGGTGCTGGAATCCGCCGCCGGGCCGCGGACCACCATGCAATCCCCGCTCCGCTGGAACGCGGACGGCAAATGGAAGCTGGATTACCTGAACCTGGAACAGATCGGCGCCGACGAACTCGCCCGCCGGCGCGCCGAATTCGACCGGCAGAAGGAACTGGCCCGCCCCAACCGCGCGGTCCGCGCCGCATGACGCCGCCGGAGCAGCGCCGCCCGTTCGAGGGCGTGCGGATTCTCGATTTCACCCAGGTTCTGGCGGGTCCCTACGCCAGCTACCAGCTTGCGCTGCTGGGCGCCGAGGTCATCAAGATCGAACGCCAGGGCGGCGAGGACATGCGCCGCACGCCGCTGTCGCGCGAATGGGCCGAACGCAACATGGCTTCGGCCTTCGTCGCGGTGAACGGCAACAAGCAAAGCCTGACGCTCGATCTGCAAAAACCGGCGGCGCGCGAGATCGCGCTGAAACTGGCCGCGCGGGCGGACGTGGTGATGGAGAATTTCCGCGCCGGCGTGATGGACCGGTTGGGCCTGGGCTACGCGGCGCTGTCGGCGGTCAACCCGCGCCTGATCTATTGCGCGATCTCGGGTTTCGGCCAGACCGGCCCGGCCAGCAACGAGGCCGGGTATGACGGCAAGCTCCAGGCGATGTCGGGGATCATGGCGATCACCGGCCATCCCGAGACCGGCCCGACGCGGGCGGGGTTCGCGGTGTGCGACATCCTCTCGGGCGCGACCGGGGCGTTCGCGATTGCCTCGGCGCTGTTCCAGCGCGCGCAGACGGGGCTGGGGCAGTGCATCGATGTTTCGATGCTGGAAGCAAGCCTCGCGTTCCTGACCACGCAGGTGGCGGACTACACGGTTGCGGGACATCATCAGGAGCAGGCCGGCAACCAGGCGGTCAGCCGCAAGGTCACCGCCAATCTGTTCCGCGCCCGCGACAGCTACCTGCTGCTGGCGGTGAACGACGAGAAGCAATACCGCGCGCTGATGACCACGATCGGCTGCGCGCGGGTGTTCGACGATCCGCGCTTCGGCGACTGGTTCCAGCGCAAGACGCATGAGGCGGCGCTGCGCGCGATCATCGAGGAGGCGCTGGAAGCGGCGGACGCGAAGATCTGGGAGCGGCGGCTGAACGATGCGGGCGCGCCCTGCGCGGGGATCTGGAAGATCGAGGAGATCATCGATCATCCCCAGGTGATTGCGCGCGGCGTGTTGCAGAGTGTGGACAGTCCCTGGGGGAAGTTGCGGCTGATGGGGTCCGGATTCCAGATGGCGCATGGCGGCGGGCGGCTGGATACGCTGGCCCCGGCGGCGGGGGCGGATACGGACGCGGTGCTGGGCGCGATCGGGTATGATGCGGCGGCGATCGCGGCACTACGGGCCGAGGGGGTGGTGTAGGGGCGGCGTGGTTACGACCCGTTTTGCCGTGCGTCCCATTT
>JAKAZN010000097.1 GCA_021815835.1 Pseudomonadota bacterium | reverse complement strand
AAAGCTGGGAGAATAGCTTGCTGTCGGGCGCGAGCGGAGCGGAAGTTGAGGTTTGCGGATGGTCAGGACGTAGGGAATCACCCGGGCGGCCGGCCGAGAGAGCCGGCCGGGTCCACCTCGCACGTGACGTTCAGTCCGGTGCGGGTGGTGGTCGCGGCGATCAGTTGCCCGATGGCTTCATGAGCGCTCCGCGCCGGAATCCCCCCGAGGCGAAAATCGGGCCGGCATTTCTTTATTTATCAACAGGCTCTTACCGGGCAGCGGGTCTACGAGGGCGCTCATGGACGCGGCTCGCAATCGGGAAGCCCGCATCGAATCGACGAAACGCCAGCCTGTCACAAGCTGTCACATGAGTTCGGCGCCCAGGGCGCCCGGCCCGATCGGTTGATCTGCGTCATCGACGCTTCTACCACCAAAGCCCAGCTTCCCCCCGTGATCCGACAAGGAGACAGACCATGCAAGCCGGCGAGATCATGACCAAGGGCGTCATCGCCGTCCGGCCGGAAGCCCCGCTCGATCAGGCGGTCCGGCTGATGATCGAGAACCGTATCAGCGGCCTGCCGGTGCTGGACGCGGCCGGCCGCGCCGCCGGCGTGCTGACCGAGGGCGATTTGCTGCGCCGCGTCGAGACCGGCACCGAGGGCAAGCGCCCGGGCTGGTTTGAAACCATCTTCGCCCCTGGGCGCCTCGCCGACGATTACGTTCGCACCCATGGGCGCCGGGTCGAAGAGGTGATGACGCCCGAGGTGCTGACGGTGGAGGAGACCACCCCGCTCGACGAGGTGGCCCGGATCATGCGCTCGAAGAACGTGAAGCGCCTGCCGGTGACGCGCGCGGGGGTTGTGGTCGGGATCATCAGCCGCGCCGATCTGGTGAAGGTGCTCGCCGGGAAGCTGGAAGCGGCGGCCGGGACGGGCGATGACGGGGCGATCCGCGGCGCGATCGAGGCGGAGCTCAAGCGCCAGAGCTGGGTGCCGTTGCGCTCGATCAGTATCTCGGTCGCGGCCGGCGTGGTGGCGATCGATGGGGTGGTGTTCGATGAACGCCAGCGCCAGGCGATCGCGGTCGCGGCGGAGAATGCGGCGGGGGTGAAGAGCGTCGATAACCGGCTGATCGTGGTGGAACCCAATACCGGGATCGTCATGGTCGATCCGCTGGCGGAGGCCGAGGAAGCCAAGGCGCGCAAGGGGACGTGATCGGGCACTGACCGGGCACCGCGCATGGACCAGGGCGCGATCCTGGCGATCAACGCCGGGTCTTCCTCGATCAAATTCGCGCTGTTTGCCGGCACGGTGCTGGCGCGCGCCTGTCACGGCCAGATCGAGGGGATCGGCGCGGCGCCGCGGTTCCGCGCCGAGGATGGCGCCGGGATGGTTCTGGCCGATACCACCTATCCGCCGGGGACGACGCATGAGGCGCTGCTGGGCGGGCTGCTCGATTTCGTCACCGCCCATCAGGGCGGGGTGGCGTTGCACGCGGTCGGGCATCGGGTGGTGCATGGCGGGACCACGTTCGACCGGCCGGTGCTGGTCGATGCGGCGGTGCTGGTCCAGCTTGATGCGTTGAGCCCGCTGGCGCCGTTGCACCAGCCGCATAATTTGGCGCCGATCCGCGCGATCGCCGCGACGCGGCCGGGGCTCGCGCAGGTGGCGTGCTTCGATACCGCGTTCCACTGCACGATGCCGGCGGTCGCCGCGCATTTCGCGCTGCCGCGGGCACTCACCGCGGCGGGCATCCGGCGGTACGGGTTTCATGGGCTTTCCTATGAATATCTGGCCCGGCGGCTGCGGGTGCTCGATCCCGCGCGGGCGAGCGGGCGGGTGATCGCGGCGCATCTTGGCAACGGGGCGAGCCTGTGCGCGATGCGGGACGGGCGCAGCGTGGAGACGACGATGGGCTTCACCGCGCTCGACGGGCTGATGATGGGCACGCGCAGCGGCAGCCTCGATCCCGGGGTGGTGCTGCATCTGATCGAACAGCTTGGCATGAGCGCCGAGAAGGTTTCCGAACTGCTGTATCACCGCGCGGGCCTGCTGGGTGTTTCGGGGATCTCGCAGGACATGCGCGTGCTGCTCGCCAGCGCCGATCCGGCCGCGGCGGACGCGGTGGCGCTGTTCGTCTATCGGATCGTGCATGAGGCAGGGGCGCTGGCCGCCGGGCTGGGGGGCATCGACGGATTTGTGTTCTCGGCCGGCATCGGCGAGCACGCGGCCCCGGTGCGGGCTTCGGTGGGCGCGCGGCTGGGCTGGCTGGGCGTGCGGCTCGACCCGGGGGCGAACGCGCGCGGGGCGGGGCGGATCAGCGCGGCGGACAGCGCCGTTGCGGTCTGGGTGATCCCGACCGACGAGGAGGCGATGATCGCGCTGCATACGCGGGAGACCTTGGATGGCGGGGGGCCTGAAATCTCGGGTTGACGGTATGGTAATTATGGGCTAACGGTTAGCCATGACGAACCTATCGCCACTTGCAACCCTCGCCGTCCTGGCCGATCCAACGCGCCGGCGCATCTTCGAGCACCTGGCCGAACGCCCGAGCGCGGTCGGCGCGCTCGCCGCCGACCTGCCGGTCACCCGTCCCGCCGTCTCCCAGCATCTTCGGGTGCTGCTGGAGGCGGGGCTGGTCACGGTGGCGGCGGAGGGGACGCGGCGGATCTACCGGCTCGATCCGCGCGGCATCGGCGCGCTGCGGGACTGGCTCGACCGGCAATGGGCCGGCGCGCTTGCGGGGTTCGCCGCGTTCGCCGCCACCGATGAGGAACCCAAGCCATGAGCATCGCCCCGATCCGCCAGGATGTATTCGTTCCGATCCCGCAAGCCCGCGCGTTTGCGCTGTTCACCGGCGCGATGGAGCGCTGGTGGCCGAACCAGGGCTGCGCCGACCAGGCCGAGCAGATGCTCGCCGTGAAGCTGGAGCCGCGCCTCGGCGGGCGGTGGTACCGTCGCATGGGGAACGGCACGGATGCGGAGCTTGGCACCGTGCTGGCCTGGGAGCCGCCGGGACGGCTGGTGCTCGGCTGGCAGGTCGACGCGGCGATGCGGTTCGATCCGGCGCTGCTGACCGAGGTGGAAATCCGCTTCGAGCCGGCGGAGGGCGGCACGCTTGTCGCCTTGGAACATCGCAACCTGGAGCGGTTCGGCGACAGCGCGGTGGCGTTCGCCCAGCGTATCCAGGGCGGCTGGTCGGCGGTGCTGGGCGGCTATGTCGCGCTGGCCTCGACGCTGGCGGAGCCGGTGTCGTAACGCCCGCGACCATCCTCGGTGGCCCCGGCAACCGCGACATGCGCGCGGCGCCGCTGGGGCTGGCGGAGCAATCCGTCCCCTGACGAATTGCGGCGACAGCGCCGCCCGAGGCGAGTGTTATTCGTTACAAATACACAATGGACAGGGAGACCCGGACCGTGCCCGAGCTCATGCATCTGATCAAGATTCGAGCCGCCCAGGACAAGGTCTATCAGGCAGTGTCCACGGCTGAAGGTATCCGCAACTGGTGGACGCGCGATGCCGCGCTCGACGCAAGACCCGGCGGGACCGGGGAGTTCGGCTTCTATGGCCACCGGATGGTCATCAAGGTCACGGTCGCCGAATTGGCATCGCCGGACCGTGTCGCCTGGGACGTCGTTTCCTCGACAAGCGGCGCTTTCGACGGCACCTCGATCAGCTTCGATCTGAAATCGGAGGAAGGCATCACCTCGCTGTTGTTTGCACATCGCGGGTTCGGGGCCGGCGACAACAATATCCCCAGCGCAACGACGCGTTGGGGCTTTTATCTCCTCAGCCTCAAACGCCATCTCGAAACCGGCAAGGGCACGCCCAATCCCGAGGATACCGAACTGATCCGCTGAGGCCATCGGCCGTTCGGCGAGTCCCGGGCGGCGATGCCGCGCCGGCGCCACCCGCAGGGTCACCGTCTCAGTAGACGCGATCGCCCACGATCTGCGTACGCCGCATGATCCGACGGAACGGACCGGCGTCATGCACCGCCAGGTGCTTGGTGCTGCGGTTGTCCCAGAACGCGATGGATCCGTTCGCCCAGCGAAAGCGGCAGGTGAACTCGGGCCGGTGTCCGTGCTCCATCAGATAGTCCAGCAGCGGCTTGCTCTCCGCCTCGGTCCACCCCTCGAAGCCGACGGTGTAGGAACGGTTGACGAACAGCAGCTTGCGCCCGGTTTCCGGATGGGTACGCACCACGGGATGGACGCTGATCGTCTCGCGCCAGTCGGCATCCTCACGCACCTTGGTCGAGCGTTGCGCGTTCATCGCGGCCCGCGGACCGGCAACCATGCGGTCGCTGTGCACGGCGCGCAGGCCCTCGAGCGTGCGCTTCAGCCCGTCCGACAGGGTTTCGTAGGCAAGATACTGGTTGGCGAACAACGTATCCCCGCCATAGGGCGGCACTTCGATGGCATAGAGGATGGCGCCCAGCGGCGGTTCCGCCACCATGGTGGTATCGGTGTGCCAGTCCTCGCCGACGATCTTCTTGTCGCCGGGTTCGCGCCGGATATCGACGATCTCGGGGTCGACGCTGACGCCCTGGTAGTTCGGGTGGCGGAAGATCTCGCCGAAGCGCCGGGTAAAGGCCTTGTGCCTGGCTGCATCCAGCTTCTGATCGCGAAAGAAGATCACGCCGTGATCGAGGAGCGCCCGGCGGATCGCGCCGATCACGGTATCGTCCAGGTCCCCGGCCACATCGACGCCGCCGATTTCGGCGCCCAGCGCGCCGGCGATCGGGTGAATATCGATCGGGTGGTTGCGCATACTACGTCCCTCCGTTCGGAGGATGATGGCCGTCGCGGGTTTGCCGGTCAAGGCGGGCGCGGCGGGTTTGCGCGCGCGCGACAGGATGCTGCATGATGCGCCCCAAGGGAAAAAACAGGGAAACGCCCATGTTGATGAGCACCGACCGCATCCTGGTCAGTCATGTCGGCAGTCTGCCGCGCGCGGACCTCCTGACCGATCTGCTGATCCGCCAGGAAGCCGGCGAGAGGATCGATGCCGCCGCGCTGGCCCGCGAGGTGGAGACCGCGACCGCGCACGTGATCGCCAAACAACGGGAAGCCGGTGTTGACGTCGGCAACGACGGCGAACAATCGCGCGTTGGTTTCCAGACCTATGTGCCGCGCTGCCTGTGCGGTTTCGGCGGCGAGTCCAAACGCCCGCCCGCCCGCGACCAGCTGGAATTCCCGAGCTATGTCCGCCAGTCCGCGGCGCGCTTTCCGCACATGGCGCGCGCCATGAACGCGCCGGCGGCGGTGGCGGACGTGCGGTATGTCAACAGCGCGCCGATCCGGGAAGACGCCGAACGGCTCAAGCGCATGGGCGGCGGGTTCGGCGAATGTTTCATGACGGCGCCGTCGCCGGGTATCGTCGCCACGACCATGCTCAACCAGCATTACGACAGCCACGAGGCCTATCTGATGGCGCTGGCGAAGGCGCTCGCCAACGAGTATCGGGCCATCCACGAGGCCGGCCTGATCCTGCAGATCGATGCGCCCGACCTGGCAATGGAGCGACATCGGTTTTTCGATGGCCTGACCGACGCCGAATTCCTCCGCCAGCTTGAACTGCATGTCGCCTCCATCAATCTCGCCATCGCGGGCATTCCCCGCGACCGCATCCGGCTGCATGTCTGCTGGGGCAACAATGACGGGCCGCATCTCTACGACATCGCGATGGCTTCCATCCTGCCGGAGCTGTATCGTGCCGATGTGGGCGCGCTTTCGATCGAGTTCGCCAATCCCCGCCACCAGCACGAATACGATGCGCTCCGCGCCCACAGGCTGCCCGCGCATATGCTGCTGATGCCCGGCGTGCTCGATACCACGACGAATTTTGTTGAGCACCCGGAACTGATCGCCCGGCGGCTCGAGGAAGCGGCATCCGTGGTCGGCGACCGGGAGCGGGTGATCGCGGGAACGGATTGCGGCTTCGGCACCTTCGCCGGGCGCGAATACGTCGCGGAGGAGATCGTCTGGGTGAAGCTCGCCGCGGCCGCCGAGGGCGCGCGCATCGCCTCGCGCCGGTTGTGGGGGCGGGCGGGCGCGTGATGGCGCTTGATCCGGACGAAGTGGGCAAGGAAACGAACGAGTGCGCCGTCACCGGCCATCTTCCGGGCATTCACTGCCTGGGCGCGGCGATCATTGCGCGGCGGGCAGGCGGCGGGCCGACCATGGCGAGGACCGGACGATGATCGCGGCGATCAGCCTGATGCGACGCCCCGATCCCATAAGCCTGACGCAATTCCGCCGTCACTGGCGCGATATCCATGGTCCCCTGGTCTGTGGGTTTCCCGGGCTTCGGCGCTATGTGCAATGCCACGTCATCGCCTCCACCGCGATGAACGCGGCGGCCCGCTCGATGCGTATCGATGGGTTTCCGATCCTGTATTTCGACAGCGACGAGGATCGAACCCGCGCGCATCACTCGGCCGAAATGGCAGCCTGCAATGTCGATTCCCGGCAATTCGTCGGCGCCGTCTCACGGGTCATCACGGATGTCGCGGGCGCGCTCCGGGCGAATGCGGGCCGCTTCAGCCTGATCGAGATCTGGCCCGAACATTCCCTCCCCGCGCCGCGGCCGGTGCGGTACCAGGTGCGCGAGCAGGGCGCCGCGCCGAACAGCGTCATTCCACATCTGCCGGTCATCGCCGGCGCCGTCACCCAGACCTGGCACGACAGCCTTGTCGAGCTGGAATGCGCGGTCGATGCGCTGGGCGATTCCCGCGCCGCGCGGTTTGTTGTGGAGGAACATTGGTTGGTCTGACCGCCCGACCAGCCGCGCGCGGCGGGCGCGGCCCCGAATGCCGCCCGCCATCGGCTCCATCGGAACCGTCGCGCCGTTCTCCTACACCAGCGCCACCGGCCGCACCGGCGATCCCGTCGCGCCGCGAAACTTCACCGCGAGCAGGACGAAG
>JAKAZN010000096.1 GCA_021815835.1 Pseudomonadota bacterium | reverse complement strand
TGTGGGCAGCTTCGGGCTGACCGAGCCGCAGGCGGGGTCGGATGCGTCCAATCTCCGCACCCGCGCGGTGCGGCGGGGCGATCGCTGGATCGTCAACGGCGCCAAGCAGTTCATCTCCAACGCCGCGCTGGAGGGCAGCATCGTCTTCTTCGCGGTGACCGATCCGGAGGCGGGGAAGAAGGGCATCTCCTGCTTCGTCGCCGACAAATCCACGCCCGGGTTCAAGGTCCTGCGGATCGAGGAGAAGCTCGGCCAGAAAGCCTCCGATACCTGCGCGCTGGCGTTCGAGGACATGGAAATCCCCGCCGATCAACTCGTGGGGCGCGAGGGCGAGGGCTACCGGATCGCGCTGTCCACCCTGGAATCGGGACGCATCGGGATCGCCGCGCAGAGCGTGGGGATGGCGCGGGCGGCGCTGGAATTTGCGATCGGCTACGCGCGCGAGCGCTCCGCGTTCGGCCAGCCGATCATCGCGCACCAGGCGGTGGCGTTCCGCCTGGTGGAAGCCAAGACGCGGCTGGAGGCGGCGCGGCAGATGACCTTGCACGCCGCGCGGCTGAAGGCGGCGGGGGAGAACGCGCTGGAGGCGGCCTGCATGGCGAAGCTGTTCGCCTCCGAGGCCGCCGAGGCGGTCTGCACCGCGGCGATCCAGACGCTCGGCGGGTACGGGTTCCTGGCCGATTATCCGGTGGAGCGGATCTATCGGGACGTGCGGGTGTGCCAGATCTACGAGGGGACCTCGGACGTGCAGAAGCTGATCCTGCAACGGATGCTGTAGGGCGCTCGTGGACGCAGCCATCGTGGCCGTGGACGGCCTTGCCCGCTACCGGGCGATCCGCGCGCATACCGAAACCCTCGCCGGCGCGCTCACCGCCGAAGATCAGGCGCTGCAATCGATGCCCGACGCGAGCCCCGCGAAATGGCATCGCGCGCACACCACCTGGTTCTTCGAGACCTTCCTCCTGGTTCCGCACGCGCCGGGCTACGAGGTGTTCGATCCCGCCTTCGGCTATCTGTTCAACTCCTATTACGAGCAGGTCGGCCCGCGCCATCCGCGCCCCGCGCGCGGCATGCTGACCCGCCCGGACGTCGCGGAGATCGGCGCCTATCGCGCCCATGTCGATCGGGCGATGGCGATCGCCTTCGCGCTGCTGCCCGCCGATCTGGTGGAGCTCGGCCTGCAGCACGAACAACAGCACCAGGAATTGCTGCTCACCGACATGCTGCACGGTTTCGCGCAGAACCCGCTGGCGCCGGCGGCGCTGCCGGGCTGGAGCGAACCCTCGGGCGACGATCGCCCGACCCGCTTCCTCCCCTGCCCCGGCGGCCTCAACGAGATCGGCCATGCGGGGCCGGGATTTCATTTCGATAACGAGGCCCCACGGCACCGCGCCTTCGTGGCCCCCTTCGCGATCGCCTCGCGGCTGGTCCGCAACGCGGACTACGCCGATTTCGTCGCCGACGGGGGATACCGCACGCCGAGCCTCTGGATGTCCGATGGCTGGGCGCGGGCGCAGGCGGAAGGCTGGGCGGCGCCGCTGCACTGGCGGCGCGCGGACGAGGAATGGTGGCAGATGGGGCTGGGTGGCCTCGCCGCGCTCGATCCCGCCGCGCCGGTGCGCCATGTCAGCTGGTACGAGGCCGATGCGTTCGCGCGCTGGGCCGGCGCGCGGCTGCCGACCGAAGCCGAATGGGAAACGGCATCCGCGCTTCCCGGCATGGCCGAGACCACCGGCCAGGCCTGGCAATGGAGCGCGAGCGCCTACCTTCCCTATCCCGGCTACCGACCCGCGCCGGGCGCGGTGGGCGAGTACAACGGGAAGTTCATGATCGGGCAGATGGTGCTGCGCGGCGGCTCGCTGGCGACGCCGCCCGGACACGCGCGGCCGAGCTATCGCAATTTCTTCCACCCCGAGAAGCGCTGGCAGTTCTCCGGCCTGCGCCTCGCGCGCGACGTGTAGCGCGCGCGATGGACGAAGCTCCCGCGCAACCCGCGCACATCGCCGCGCTGGCCCTGGCCGGGCTGCGCGCGCGGCCCAAGACCCTGCCCGCGCAACTGTTCTACGATGAGGCCGGCTGCGCGCTGTTCTATCGCATCACCGAACTGCCGGAATACTACCTGACCCGCACCGAACGCGCGATGCTGCCCGCGGTCGCGGCCGAGGTCGCGGCGCTGCTCCCCGGTCCCGCCGCGCTGGTGGAATACGGCGCGAGCGAGGAGACGAAGGCGGGATTCCTGCTGGACCGCGACCGCGCCGGCGCGCCTGCCTTCGCCGCCTATGTGCCGATCGATATCGCCGCGCCGGCGCTGGCGGCCTTGCGCGCCCGGCTGGCGCGATCGCGGCCGGGCCTCGCGGTGCATCCGGTGGCGGCGGATTTCCAGCATCATGTGGCGCTGCCGGGCGCGGTGGCCGGGCTGGCGCGGCTCGGGTTCTTTCCCGGCTCCACGATCGGCAATCTCGACCCACCGCAGGCGCGGGCGTTCCTGGGGACAGCGCGCGCGGCGCTCGGGGACACGGCGCTGATGCTGGTGGGCGTCGATCTGCGCAAGGACCCCGCGCTGCTGCTGGCCGCCTATGACGATTCCGCGGGGGTGACGGCGGCCTTCAACCGCAACCTGCTGGCGCGGCTGAACCGGGAGGCCGGGGCGGATTTCGACCCCGCTGCCTTCGATCACCGCGCGGTCTGGAACGCCGCGGAAAGCCGCATCGAAATGCATCTGGTGAGCCGGCGGGCGCAGAGCGCGCGGCTGGCCGGGGTCGTGCTGCGGTTCGAGGCGGGCGAGACCATCCACACCGAGAACAGCTACAAGCACACGATCGAGGGGTTTGCTGCGCTGGCGCGGGATGCGGGCTGGCGCGCGGCGCGGGTCTGGACGGATCCGGCGGGGCTTTATTCGATGCACCTGCTCGCGGGGTAGCAGCGGCCTCAGCGCGCCGGGAAGGCCGTTGGCGGCAGGACGGGCGGGGCGACCGGAACCAGCGGCATCGGCGCGCCCGCCGGCGCACCGCCCGCAGCCGCCGGGACCGCGCCCGGCCGGTCCAGCGGCGCCGCCCGCACCGGCTGCGCCGCCGCGCCAGGGGCGATCAGCCAGTCGCTCAGCGAGCGCCGGATCTGGTACTCGAACTCCACGTTCATCCGGTCCATCATCCGCCGCGTCAGCGCATACAAGGTCGCGCTCAGATTATTCACCGGCCCGGTGCGGGTGCGCGAGACGGACGCCTCGGCGAAGCCCGCGCGGGTGCCGGCGGAGGTGTAGATCTCGAGCCGCACCGTGAAGGTCCCGGTGATCCTGTCGCCCTCGCGCGTGAGCGAGGCATCGTCGATCACATAGACCGCCTTGCCGGCGGAACCGAAGGCGGCCAGCCGCTCCTCCCCCAGGCGCCGCAACGCCGCGGTGGGCGAGGCGGGATCGTCCTCGTTCACCGAAGGCGGCTGGCCCGAGGGGATGAAATGCTGCTCGATCGCGACCCGGGCGACATTGAGCCGCAGCTTCGGCAGGTAGCTGTAATCGAGCCGGGGATACGCCATCGGCGCGTCATCGCCGCCGCAGCCGGCCAGAAGCAGCGGCAGCAGCAGGATCGCGCGGCGCGAGGGCGAGCGGAGCGGCATTGCGGATTTTTCCCGATTGTGAAGCGCGCGCACCATGGGCAAGCGCCCAGGCCTGGTCAATGGCCGGTTCCCGCCGCGTCGCGCCCGCGGATCTCGGCGCGCGGGAAGCGGAAATCGTGGTTGCAGAATTCGCAGGTCATCACGATCTCGCCCGCCACGTCCATGTGGTCCAGATCGGCGGGCGGGAAGCCCTCCAGGATCCCCGCCAGCCGCGCGCGCGAGCAGCGGCAGCCATACGACAGCGCGCGCGCCCGGTCGGCCGCCACGCCCTCGGTCCCGAACAGCCGCCAGAGCAGCGTCTCCGCCGGCAACGCATCGTCCAGCAATTCCGCGTCGGTGAGCGTCGCGGCCAGCGCCGTCGCCGCGCGCCAACTGTCCTCGGCCGCCGCTTCCCCCAGATCGGGATCGACCCCGCCGGCGCCGGCGATCTTCTCCAGGATCAGCGCGCCGGCGCGCCAGCCGGCCTCGGTGCGCGCGCAGGCCAGGCGGAGGGTGCAGGCGATCTGCTCGGAGGTTTCGAAATAATGCAGCGCCATCGACGCGAGATCGGCGCCCTCGATGGCGACGATGCCCTGATGCGGCTCCCGCTCCGGTCCCTGATCGACCGTGAACGCCAGATAGCCCTTGCCCAGCAGCCGGTCCGCGCCGGGTGCCGGGTCTTCGGCCAGCAGCGCGGCCAGCCCGGCCGCATCGCTGCGCGCATGGCCGCGCAGCGCGCCGGTGTCCGTGCAATCGGCGAGCAGCATCCGCACCGGCCCGTCCCCCTTGGCCTGCAAGGAGAACGAGCCCTGGAACTTGAGCGCCGAGGCCAGCGCCGCGGCGAGCGCCAGCGCCTGTCCGGTCAGCAGCGTGATCGGCGCGGGATTGTCGTGGCGTGACAGCAGCGCCTCGGCGAGCGGGCCGAGGCGGACCAGCCGCCCGCGCACCGGCCGGCGCGGCAGATGGAACGGCACGATGCCGCGCGGGACGACGAGGTCGGGCACGGGCGGACGGGCGGGATCGAGGAAGGCGGGGGTCTCGGGCATCGGCCCAAGATAGGCAGCGCGCCCGCCCGCGGCTACCTTGCCCGGGGAGAAAACGATGACGCACCGGCCCTGGATCATTCTGACCGCGCTGCTGCTGGCGCGGATCGGCTTCGGCTACGAGTACCAATCCGTGGCCAGCCTCGGCCCCGGCCTGATCGCGCGGCTCGGGCTGAGCTACGCGGCATTCGGCTCGTTGATCGGGGCCTATATGCTGTCGGGGGCCTTCGTGGCGCTGCCGCTCGGGCTGCTGGGCGGGCGCTTCGGGGATCGGTGGGTGCTGGCGGCGGGGCTCGCGCTGATGGCGACGGGCCAGGCGATCTGCGCGCTGGCCAGCACCGGGTTGGCGGGCCAGGGATCAGGCGGCACGGCCGAGGGGATTGCGATCGGCCGCTTCGTCTCCGGCCTCGGCGCGGTGGCGATGATGGTGCTGCAAAGCAAGGTGATCGCGGACTGGTTCTCCGGACGGCGCTTCATGCTGGCGATCAGCCTGTCCTCGGCGGCCTATCCGGTGGGGGTCGGGTTGAGCCAGCTTATCCTGCCGCCGCTCGCACAGGAAGCTGGCTGGGGTGCCGCGTTCGGCTCGGGCGCGATCGAGGCCGCCGCGGCGCTGGTGCTGTTCCTCGCGAGTTATCGCCCGGCGCCGGGCATTGCCGCGCGGAGACGGGGCCTGGCGCTGCCGGGCGCGCGGGAGGCGGGACTTTCGGCCTGCGCCGGGCTGATCTGGACCGCCTATACCGCCTGCTACGCCGCGTTCCTGTCCTACAGCCCGGCGCTGATGACGGCGCGCGGGCAAGGCCTGGCGCTGATCGGCCTGGTGGTCGCGGTGGCGACCTGGGGGAACGTGGTCGCGACGCCCTCGGGCGGCGTGCTGGCCGGGCGGATCGGCGCGCCGCCGGTGCTGGCCATCGGGACCCTGGCGATGATCCTGGGGGTGGTGCTGATGGGGGCGACGCGGCTGCCGCTGCTGGCCGCGGCGCTGGCGGGGCTGCCGGGGTCGATGCACGCGGGGCTGATCATCGCGCTCGGGACGTTGTCGTCGCGGGTGGAGAACCGGGCGGCGGGAATGGGGATTTTCTTCACGATCTATTACGGCGGCGGGGCGCTGGCGCCGGCGCTGTGCGGGCTGGCGGCGGATGCCTATGGCGGGGCGGCGGGGGCGATGTTCGCCGGCGCCGCGATCGGGGCGCTGGCGGTGCCGGCCTATCTGGCGCACCGGGCGCTGGGCGGGCGCGGGGCGCTGGTGGTGAACGCCTGAGGGGGGGGCGCGCGGGGGAGGCGGGAAATTCCACGGGCCGGCGTCCAGCCTCTCCTCCCGCCTGGCCGCGCCCCGCCTGGCCGCGCCGGTGCGTGTCCAGCACGTCGCGCAATCCGTCGCCCATCAAATTGAAGCCGAGCACGGCGAAGAAAATCCCAAGCCCCGGGAAGATCGCCAGCCACGGCGCCTGGGTCAGGAATTGCTGCGCCGCATTCAGCATCGAACCCCAGGAGGGAAGCGGCGGTTGCTCGCCGAGGCCGAGAAACGACAGGGATGCCTCGGCGATGATCGCGGTGGCGATCGAGAGCGTGGCCTGGATCAGCACCGGGGCGGCGATATTCGGCACCACGTGTTTCAGCGCGATGCGCCAGGGCGGATTGCCGATCGCCCGCGCCGCCTCGATGAAATCGCGCGTCATCGTATCCAGGGTGGAAGCGCGCGCGACGCGCATGAACACCGGCGCGGTGCTGATGCCGATCGCGATCATCGCGTTCCGCAGATTGGGCCCGAGGAAGGCCGCGAGCGCGATCGCCAGGATCAGGAACGGGATCGCCAGCATCGCATCGACCAGGCGCGAGAGGATCGCATCGATCGCCCCGCCCGCGAACCCGGCGGCGAGGCCCGCCGGCACGCCGATCGCCGCGGCGATCACCACCGAAACGACCCCGGCGGCCAGGCTCGCGCGCGCGCCCCAGATGACGCGGGAGAGCTCGTCGCGCCCGATTTCGTCCGTGCCCATCCAGTGCGCGAGCGAAGGCGCCATCCGGATCGCGTCCCAACTGGCGGCGATCGGCGAGGCCGGCGCGATCAGCGGCGCGGCCAGCGCCGTGGCGATGAAGACCGCGACCAGGATCAGCCCGACCATGCCGGTCCGGTGCCGGCGGAACCGGCGCAGCCCGAGGCGCATCGGGCCGGCGGGGGGGCTGGCGGGGGGCGTGGCTGTCTGGACGGTCGCGCTCATCCGCCGCGCAACCGCGGATTGATGACGCTGTACAGGATATCGGTGGCGAGATTGATCACCACATACAGCAGCCCGCTGACCAGCA
>JAKAZN010000095.1 GCA_021815835.1 Pseudomonadota bacterium | reverse complement strand
TGCTCGCCAGCCTGCACATCGAGGTGGAGCCCGACTACATGCCCTATCTCGAACGCTTCCCGCTGCCCGCCTGAGCCACAGGAGAACGCGCGCCATGCCCGATCCGGAGATCGCCGCCCTCCGCGCCAAGCTCGCCGCCCGGGTCCGGTCCCCCGAGATCGCGCAGCGGCGGCGCGATTTCGACATGATCGCCACCGTCTATCCCACTCCGGCGGACGCGACCGTCACGCCGGTCGACGCGGGCGGCGTGCGCGCGGAATGGACCGCGACCCCGGGTGCCGCCGCCGAGCGGGCCGTGCTGTATGTGCATGGCGGCGGCTACGTCATCGGCTCGCTCGCAAGCCACCGGCATCTGGTGGCGGAAATCGGCCGCGCTTCCGGCGCGCGCGTGCTCGCGCTCGATTACCGTCTGGCGCCGGAGCATCCGTTCCCCGCGCCGATCGAGGACACGCTGGCGGGCTATCGTTTCCTGCTCGATCAGGGGCTTGCGCCCGCCCACATCGCGCTCGCGGGCGATTCCGCCGGCGGCGGCCTGGTCGCCGCGGCGCTGGTGGCGATCCGTGACGCCGGGCTGGCGCAACCGGCGGCCGGGTGGTGCATCTCCCCCTGGGTGGACATGGACGGGATCGGCGGGTCCATGGCCGCCAACGCCGCGCGCGATCCCACCGTGCAGCGCGGGCCGCTGCTGGAGATGGCCGCGCTCTACCTGAATGGCGCCGATGCGAAATCCCCGCTCGCCGCGCCGATCTTCGCCGATCTCGCCGGCATCGCGCCGCTGTTCATCCAGGTGGGCTCGGTGGAAACCCTGCTCGACGACGCGGTCCGCCTGGCCGCGCGGGCAGGTGCCGCGGAGGTGCCGGTCACGTTGGAAATCTGGCCCGAAATGGTCCATGTCTGGCATCTGTTCCATCCGGAACTGGCGGCCGGGCGGCGCGCCATCGCCGCCGGCGGGGCGTTTCTGCGCGGCGCCTTCTCGGGCCGGCGCGAATGAGCTTCCGCGCGCTCTATCGCCATGGATTCGCGCGTGTCGCCGCCTGCACGGTGCCCGCCGCGCTCGCCGATCCGGCCGCGAACGCGGAGGCGATCCTGCACGCCGCGCGGGAATGCCACGATCGCGGCGCCGCGCTCGCGGTGTTTCCGGAACTCGCGCTCTCGGCCTACGCGATCGACGATCTGCGCCTGGCCGACACCTTGCTCGACGCGGTCGAGGCGGCGGCCGACAGGCTGATCGAGGCCTCGCGCGATCTGCTGCCGCTGCTGCTGGTGGGCGCGCCGCTGCGCCACCAGGGGCGCGTCTATAACGCGGCGCTTGCGATCCATCGCGGCCGGCTGCTCGGGATCGCGCCCAAAACCTATCTGCCCAATTACCGCGAATTCTACGAACCCCGCCAATTCGCCTCCGGCGATGGCTGGGCGGGCGGGACGGCGCGGTTCGCCGGGCAGCAGGTTCCGTTCGGTCCCGATCTGCTGTTCACCGCCGCCGACCTGCCCGATCTCACGATCCACGCCGAGATCTGCGAGGATTTCTGGATCCCCGTTCCCCCCAGTTCGCTCGCCGCGCTGGCCGGCGCCTCGGTGCTCGCCAATCTGTCCGGCAGCCCGATCACCATCGGCAAGGCGGACACCCGCCGGCTGTTGTGCCAGTCGCAATCGGTGCGCTGCCTCGCGGCCTATCTGTACGCCGCCGCCGGCGCGGGCGAGTCCACCACCGACGTCGCCTGGGACGGCCAGGCCAGCATCTTCGAGAACGGCACAAGGCTCGCGGAAACCGAGCGTTTCCCGGACGGCGAACGCATCGCGCTCGCCGATATCGATCTCGACCTGCTGCGCCAGGAACGGATGCGGATGGGCAGTTTCGACGACAACCGCCGCACCCATGCCGCCGCCACCGCCGCGTTCCGCCGCATCACCTTCACGCTCGCGCCACCGCTGGAAGATCTCGGCCTGCTGCGACCCGTGGAGCGCTTCCCCTTCGTCCCCGCCGATCCCGCCCGGCTCGAACAGGATTGCTACGAGGCCTACAACATCCAGGTCGCCGGTCTCGCGCAGCGGCTGGACGCGGCGCATATCCGCCGCGCGGTCATCGGCGTCTCCGGCGGCCTCGATTCGACCCAGGCTCTGTTGGTGACCGCGCACGCCTTCGACCGGCTGGGCCGCGATCGCGCCGATATCCTCGCCTATACGCTGCCCGGTTTCGCCACCGGCGCCGAGACCAAGGCGAACGCGCTCGCGCTGATGGCCGCGCTCGGCGTCACCGCGCGCGAGCTCGACATCCGCCCCGCGGCGCGGCTGATGCTGGGCGATCTCGGCCATGATTTCGCCGCCGGCAAGCCCGCCTACGACATCACCTTCGAGAACGTGCAGGCCGGCCTGCGCACCGATTATCTGTTCCGCCTGGCGAACATGCATGACGGGATCGTGATCGGCACCGGGGATCTTTCGGAACTCGCGCTCGGCTGGTGCACCTACGGCGTCGGCGATCAGATGTCGCACTACAACGTCAATGCCGGCGTGCCGAAGACGCTGATCCAGCACCTGATCCGCTGGGTGATCGCCAATGGCAGCCTCGCCCCCGATGTCGGGACCATCCTGGAGGCGATCCTCGGCACCGAGATTTCCCCCGAGCTCATCCCCGTGGCCGACGGCGCCACCCCGCAAAGCACGGAAGCCAGTGTCGGTCCCTACGCGCTGCAGGATTTCTCCCTGTTCTACACGCTGCGCCACGGCTTCCGCCCGTCCAAGATCGCCTTCCTCGCGCTCGCGGCGTGGGAGGACGCGGCGCGCGGCGCCTGGCCGCCCGGCTTCCCGCCCGACCAGCGCCCGGCCTACGACCTGCCCGCCATCCGCGGCTGGCTGCGCGTCTTCCTGCACCGGTTCTTCGCCACCAGCCAGTTCAAGCGCTCGGCGATGCCGAACGGGCCGAAAGTGACCGCCGGCGGCGCGCTCTCCCCGCGCGGCGACTGGCGCGCCCCATCGGATGGGAATGCGCGCGCCTGGCTCGCGGAACTGGACGCGAACGTGCCGGAATCCTGACGGCGCGCGCGGAAACCCTTGCAATCCCCGGCCCGGTCCCCAACCATGGGGCCATGTCCGGATTCGCCCCGCGGGTGAAGGCCGTGCTCGGCCCCACCAACACCGGCAAGACGCATCTCGCGCTCGAGCGTCTGTCCGCGCACGCATCCGGCATCATCGGCTTCCCGCTCCGCCTGCTCGCGCGGGAAAACTACGACCGCCTGGTGCGCGAGAAGGGGCCCGCCCGGGTCGCGCTCATCACCGGGGAAGAAAAGATCGTCCCGCCCGACGCACGCTGGTTCTCCTGCACCGTCGAGGCGATGCCGCTGGATCGCCCGGTCGAGTTCCTCGCCGTCGATGAAATCCAGCTCTGCGCCGATCCCGATCGCGGCCACATCTTCACCGACCGGCTACTGCGCGCGCGCGGCCTGGTGGAGACGATGTTCCTCGGTGCCGAAACGATCCGCCCGCTGCTCGCGCGCCTGGTGCCCGGCGTCTTCGTCGAGACCCGCCCGCGCCTGTCGCAGTTGCATCACGCCGGCCCCACGAAACTGACGAAACTGCCGCCGCGCTCGGCCGTGGTCGCGTTCTCGGCCGCCGAAGTCTATGCGATCGCCGAGGCGATCCGCCGCCGCCGCGGCGGTTGCGCCGTGGTGATGGGCCGGCTGTCGCCGCGCACCCGCAATGCGCAGGTCGCGCTCTATCAAGAGAAGGAGGTCGATTTCCTCGTCGCCACCGACGCGATCGGCATGGGCCTCAACATGGACGTGGACCACGTCGCCTTCGCCGGCCTGCGCAAGCATGACGGACACCGGCTGCGCCCCCTCGCCCCGGCCGAGCTCGCGCAGATCGCCGGCCGCGCCGGGCGGGGCATGCGCGACGGGACCTTCGGCACCACCGCCGCCTCCCCGCCGATGGAGGACGAACTGGCGGCGGCCGTCGAGGCGCATCGCTTCGAATCGCTGACCCAGCTCTGCTGGCGCAACAGCGATCTGGATTTCTCCGGCATCGACGCGCTGCTGGGCAGCCTCACCACGCCGCCGGGGCGCCCCGGCCTGGTTCGCGGCAACGATGCCTCCGATCTCGAAACCCTCTCGGCACTGGCGCGCGAGCCCGAGATCCGCCGCCGCGCCGCCGGCCGCGCCCGGCTGCGCCGGCTGTGGGAAGCCTGCCAGATCCCCGATTTCCGCAAGCTCGCCGACGAGACCCATACCAGGCTCTGCGCGCGCATCTTCGAGCATGTCGCGGATGGCGGCACCGTGCCCACCGATTTCCTCGCCGCCCAGATCGCCCATCAGGATCGCCCCGATGGCGATATGGATACCCTGATGCAACGCCTGTCCGGCATCCGCGTCTGGGCCTATATCGCCGCGCGCGCCGACTGGGTGCGCGACGCGCCGCATTGGCAGGCAACCGCCCGCGCGGTGGAAGACAAGCTCTCCGACGCGCTGCACGAACGCCTGCTCGCCCGCTTCGTCGATCGCCGCGCGGCGGTGCTGCTGCGCCGGCTGGAAGCGGGCGACGGCAGCGCGCTGCTGTCGGCCGTCACACGGCGCGGGGAGGTGGTGGTGGAGGGCCAGTCGGTCGGCGACCTCTCCGGCTTCGCCTTCCACCCCGATCCGGAAACCGGCGGCGACGCGCGCAAGCTCGTGCTGCGCGCAGCCCGCCGCGCGCTGCATTCCGAGATGCCGCGCCGCGTCGCCGCGGCCGAGGACGCCCCGGATTCCGCCTTCGCGCTCATCGCCCATCAGCGCATCGCCTGGGACGGGCACAAGATCGCCCGGCTGCGCCCTGGCGCCACCGCGTTGCGGCCCCAGGTGGAGATGCTGGACAGCGAGTTCCTGGACGGCGCCCAGCGCGAACGCCTGCGTGCGCGGCTGCAACGCTTCCTGGATGCGCGGATCGAAACGACCCTGGCGCCGCTGTTCCGCGCCGAGGCCGCCGCGGCCGGCGATCCGGCGCTGCGCGGCGTGCTGCACGTGCTGGCCGAGGCGCTGGGCTGCCTCCCTGATGGCGGGGCGCACGGGGCCGATCCGGCGTTGCGGGCGCGGCTGAAACCGCTCGGCGTGACGGCGGGGCGGTTCGCGCTGTTCCTGCCGGCGCTGCTCAAGCCCGGCCCGGCGGCGCTGCGGGCGCAGCTCTGGGCGTTGCGGGAAGCGGTTGCGGTACCCGCGCCCCCGCCCTCGGCCGGGGCGATCGCGCTCGCCCCGCCGGAGGACTGGCCCGCCGGCTTCGCGACGGCGATGGGCTGGCTACCCGCCGGGCCGGTGGCGCTGCGGGCCGATGTCGCCGAGCGGGTCGCCGCCGAACTCGCCTATGCCGTCCGGCGCGGGGCGGCGGTGCTGCCGCCCGGTCTCGCCGGGCGGCTCGGGGTGCGCGGGGAATGGGTGCCGGCGGTGCTGCGCGTGCTGGGATATCGGGTGGTGCCCGGCGCGTGGCCGGGGGACAAGGCCGGCACCGGGCCGACCGATGCGCCGGCCCATGCCGCGCCCTATGGCCCGCCGGCGCCGGCCTTGCTGATGCCGCTCCGCCGGCGCGACGCGCCCCGGCTCACCCCACCCGTCGCCGTGCCGCGCCCCGCGCCGCGCGCGCCCGCGAACACCGACGGCCCCTTCGCCGCGCTCGCCGCGCTGATCCGTTGACGTGGCGCCGATGAATGCCCCCGCGCCGGCGGAGGGCCCCGGCTGGCAGCGTCTCGATCTCTGGCTGTGGTGCGCGCGGCTGCGCAAATCCCGCGCCGAATGCACCCGTCTCGTTGCCGCCGGAACCACAAGGCTCAACCGCCAACCCACCGATAAGGCGCATGCCCGGCTGCGCGTGGGGGACGTGCTGACCTTGGCGCTCGGCGATCGCGTGCGCGTCCTGCGGGTGCGCGCGCTGGCGCCGCGCCGCGGTCCGCCGGCCGAGGCACGGCTGCTCTATGACGACATCCCCGAACCTGGCCCCGGCGATGCCCCCGCCCCCTGACCCGCTCCCTGATCCGCCAGCCGAGCGCGTCCACCTGCCCTTCGAGGCCGGCCCCTATCGCATGGCCATGGGCCTGATGGCCTGCCCCGAGCCGGACTGGATCGAGCTCGACGACCGCTACCGCGCGGAACTGGCGGAACGCAGCGCGCTGCTCGCCAACCACCACGCCGAGGTGTTCGCCATCACCGAGCCCTCGGCGGCGGCGCGGGCCGAGACCCTGGCCCTGATCGCCGCCCATCTGACGCGGCGCTTTCCGGACTGGTTCGTCCACGAAACGGGCCGACTGCATAACCGCCTGACCGCCGAGACCTGGTCGTTGCGCGATCCACCGCTGGACCCGTTGGAACTCGCCGGCCGTCTGGTGCAGGAAGATCTCTGCCTGGTGCGGCTGGATGGCGCCACCCCGATCCTCGCCGCCGCGGTGCTGTGCTTCCCCAGCCGCTGGCGACTGGCGGAGAAACTGGGCCGGCCGCTCGCCGAAATCCACGATTCCGTCCCGTTCTATGGCGAACGCCTGGCGCGTCCGGTGGATCGTTTCATGACCGCGATCCGGCCCGGCCGCATCGCGCTGCGCCTGAACTGGTCGCTGCTCGACGATCCCGCGCTGTTCCAGCCCACCGGCAAATTCCGTGATCGGCGCGATCCCACAATCACGGCGGTCAATGCCGGAGAGCGGGTCTGGCTGCGGGTCGAACGCCAGACCTTGCGGCTTTTGCCCGACAGCGGCGCGGTGCTGTTCGCCATCCGCGTCCATGTCTATCCGCTGGCCCTTGTGGCGGCGTCCGCGCCGGATGCGGCCCGGCTGGCGGACGCGGTACGCGCGCTGCCGGAGGCCACCGCGCGCTACAAAAGCATCGCCCCGTTCCGGGGCGCGGTGATCGATTATCTCGCCGCCGCCGGCGCCTGACCGCGGCCCCTCACCCAAGGAACGCCGCGATCTCCGGATTGGCCCGCAACGCCGCCA
>JAKAZN010000094.1 GCA_021815835.1 Pseudomonadota bacterium | reverse complement strand
GCGACCTGGCCGCGCGACTTGCCGGCGATCTCCGCGCCTTCGCCGCCGGCGGCCTGGGCAGCGCGCGCCTGCACGCCACCGCCTCCGTGCTCGCCGGCGCGGCGCTGCCCGACGCGCTGGCCCGTTTCGCCGCCGCGCATCCGGGCATCGTGGTGGAACTGGCGGAAGCGACGAGCCTCGCGATCGTGCAGGCGCTGCGCGACGGTCAGGCCGATCTGGGCCTCATCACCACCGAGGCGCGCCTGCCCGCGGGCCTGGATGCGCATCCCTGGCGGCGCGACCGCCTGCTGCTGGTCGTGCCCGCCGGTCATGCGCTGGCCGCCCGCCCGCGGATCGGATTTGCCGAGGCGCTCGATCATCCGCTGATCGGCGTGCTGCAAGCGAGCGCGATCGCGCTGCTGGTGGACGGCGCGGCGGAGAAACTCGGCCGGCGCCCGGATTATCGGTTTCGCGTCGAGAGCACGGACGCGGCACGCCGCCTGGTCGCCGCCGGACACGGCCTGACGGTGATGCCGGACGGGGTGCTGCGCGGCTACGAGCAGGCGCTGGGCCTCAAGGGCATTCCGCTCGCCGACCCCT
The DNA here is from genome assembly GCA_021815835.1 of Pseudomonadota bacterium. Lineage (GTDB taxonomy): Bacteria > Pseudomonadota > Alphaproteobacteria > Acetobacterales > Acetobacteraceae > JAJZVS01. The sequence continues at coordinate 6,365 of JAKAZN010000094.1, read as the reverse complement.
GGGCGCGGCGGCGCCTGCGCCTGGTGAGCCGCCCCGAGGCCATGCTGCCGCCGCCCGCGCGACGGTTGCGCGACCATTTGCTCGCGGGCGCGGCGGGCTGAGGGCCTGCGTGCGCGAACGGCGGACGCCGCCGGCGCGGATCGGCGCTGTTGCGGCGCCGGCCGCGGACGCATCCTGTCCGCCTCCCGGACCGCGGCACGCGAACCCCGGCATCCCGCGCGGGTTGCGTGTTGCCGCCTGAGGAAACCGAACGATGCCAGAACCCGCCTCCCCCGGTCCGCTGTCCGCGATCCGCGTGCTCGAATTCAGCCACATGGTGATGGGGCCAAGCTGCGCGATGGTGCTCGCCGATCTCGGCGCCGACGTGGTCAAGATCGAGCAGGGTCCTCGCGGCGACAATACGCGCCGGCTGACCGGCCCCGCGATCGGGTTCTTCCCGACCTTCAATCGCAACAAGCGCAGCCTGTGCATCGATCTCAAGCGCGCGGAAGGCGTGGCGGTGGTGCGCCGGCTGGCGGCGGATGCCGACGTGGTGGTGGAGAATTTCCGCCCCGGCGCGATGGACGCGCTCGGCCTCGGCTTCGCCGCGCTCGCCGCGCTCAATCCGCGTCTGGTCTATTGTTCCTGCAAGGGCTTCCTGCCGGGGCCGTACGAACATCGCGCCGCGCTCGACGAGGTGGTGCAGATGATGGGCGGGCTCGCCTACATGACCGGCATGCCGGGCAAGCCGATGCGGGCCGGCTCCTCGGTGAACGACATCATGGGCGGGCTGTTCGGCGTGATCGGGATCATGGCGGCGTTGCGCGCGCGCGAAAGATCGGGACGCGGCGGGCTGGTGCAATCAGGATTGTTTGAGACGAACATGGTTCTGGTGGCGCAACACATGGCGCGCGCCGCGATCGAGGGCCGCAACCCCGAGCCGTTCGGCGACCCGGCGATGGCCAAGCCCTGGCCGGTCTATGACGTGTTCGATACGGCCGATGTCGGCGCGCAGTTGTTCGTGGGTGTTGTGTCGGATACGCAATGGCGTGGCTTCTGCGCCGCGTTCGGGCTGGAGGATCTGCTGGCCGATCCGGCGCTTGCCTCCATGGCGGCGCTCGCGCGGGCGCGCCCGCGGGTGCTGGCGCGCGTGGAGGCGGTGTTCCGCGCCCTGCCGCAGGCCGATTTGATCGCGCGCTGCGAGGCGTTGGGCCTGCCCTTCGCGCCGATCGCGCGGCCCGGCGATCTGTTCGACGACCCGCATCTGCTGGCTTCCGGCGGGTTGTTGCCGGTGGAACTGGCCGGCGCGGCGGGGGCGCCGGGCGGAATGCCCGCGGTTCCCGTCGCCGGGCTGCCGGCGCTGCCGGTGTATTTGCCGGACGGACGGCCGGGGCTGCGCCGCCAGCCGCCGGCGGTGGGGGCGGATGGCGCCGCGGTGCTGGGGGAAGGCGGGTGGACGGCGGCGGAAATCGTGGCATTGCGCGCGGCGGGCGTGCTGATGGGCGCGGAGTGAGGCTGGCGCCTGCCGCGCCCCGTCGGCGTCGGCACAAGCGCTCACCGCGATCCCCGCAACCGGACGCCGCGCAATCCCCGCGACGGAGCGCCGCGCGGTCCCCGCGACAGAGCACCGCGCGGTCCCCGCGACCCGGTGCCCCCTGGCTCGCGGAAGAACACCATTCCGGCGGTCCCGCTTGACCCGGCCGGCCGCGCGGGGATGATCGCGGGTGGATCGCCGGCATGAGCCCGGCTAAAACGGATGACATGCAGCCGTTCGGCCGCGTTGCTCCCCTCCGGCCACGATGCCAGAAACCGCACCCGCCCAGGAGACCGTCGCCTGATGGACGAAGAAACCGCCCCCGCCGGCCGCGCACTCGCCGGCTCCCCCGGCGCGCTCGCCGGGATCAAGGTCATCGATCTCACCCGCGTCCTCGGTGGTCCCTACTGCACCATGATCCTGTCCGATCACGGCGCCGAGGTCATCAAGATCGAGCCCCCGCAAGGCGACGAGACCCGCGACTGGGGACCGCCCTTCCGTGAAGGTGACGCCAGCTACTATCTCGGCGTCAACCGCAACAAGAAATCCCTCGCCCTCGATCTCGGCCGCGCGGAGGGCCGCGCCGTGCTGCTGCGCCTGCTCGACGGCGCCGACATCCTGGTCGAGAACTTCAAGCCCGGATCGATGGAAAAATGGGGTCTCGGCTTCGAGAAGGACCTGGCCCCGAAATTCCCCGGCCTGATCCACTGCCGCATCTCCGGCTTCGGCGCCGACGGCCCGCTCGGCGGCCTGCCGGGCTATGATGCCATCCTGCAGGCCATGACCGGCCTGATGAGCGCCAACGGCGATGCCACCACGGGCCCGATGCGTCTCGGCACGGCGATCGTCGATATGGGAACCGGCCTCTACGCCACCGCCGGCATCCTGATGGCCCTGCACGAGCGCGCCCGCTCCGGCCGCGGCCAGTATCTCGACATGACGCTCTATGATTGCGGCCTCGCGCTGCTGCACCCGCAGGCGGCCAATTTCTTCCTCAACGGCAAGCGCCCGGTGGGCACCGGCAACGTCCATCCCAACCTGGTCCCGTATGCCAAGTTCCCGACCCGCAACGGCGAGATCTTCATCGCCTCGGGCAATAACGGGCAATTCCGCAAGCTTGCCGAGGTGATCGGCCGCCCCGATCTCGCCACCGATCCGCGCTTCGCCGATAACGGCGCGCGCAACACCAACCGGGTGGCGCTGACCGAAGCCCTCACGGCCGCCTTCGCCGATACCGACGGCCACGAGATCGCCGATCGCCTGATCCGCGCCGGCGTCCCCGCGGGACCGGTCCTGTTCGTCGATGAAGCCGCCACCGCGCCGCACACGGAACATCGCGACATGGTGACCGAGCTTGGCTGGTATCGCGGCCTCGGCACGCCGATCAAGCTCTCCCGCACCCCGGGCGGCACCCGCGCCGTCCCGCCGGCCTTCGGCGCCGATGGCACGCAGGTGCTGGAAGCGCACGGGTTTTCGGCCGAGGAAATCGCCGCGCTGCGGGAATCGGGCGTGGTCCTCGACGAGCGCCGGCGATAGACGCCGACCCGCCAGCACCCGACCCGGCGATCGCCGCGCCCCCCGGCCCGGCGCGCGCGGTGCTGGGCCTGCGGGGCCAGACGCGAGTCGCCTGGGCCGTGTTCGACCCGGCCCATTACGCCTCCGCGCGCGAAGCGGCCGGCCTGTCCGCCCCGCCCGGGGACGCGGAGGCCGCGCGCCGCCATTACCTCGATCACGGCCAGCACGACGGCCAATCGCCCAATGCCTGGATCGACGAGGGCTGGCTGCGCGCCGCCCACCCCGCCATCGCCGCCGCCATCCGCGCCGGCCACGCGGAGTCGGGCTTCGATGCCGTCTGCCGCGCCGAGCACCCCGACATCAGCCCGCATTGGCTGTTCGATCCCCAGCTCTATCGCGCGCGCTACCCGGATCTGACCGAAGACGCGCTGCGCTCCGGCGGGTTCGCCGATGCCTATGACCATTACCTGCGCGAGGGCGACCGCGAGGGCCGGTCGGGCAGCCTGTTCCTCGATCCGGGCTACGTCCTCTCCCGCCTGCCGCCGCCGGCCGCCGCGCGCGCCGCCGCGCTCGGCTGCTTCGCCTGGTATCTTTCGGTGCTCGGCACCGTCGCCGAGCCGCGCACCACGCACTGGTTCGACCCGGACTGGTTCCTCGCCCACTACCCGGACGCCCTTGCGGCCCTGACACGCGGAGCGGCGCGCGGCGCGCTGCACCACTACCTCGCCACGCCGGGCGAGCACGATCCGTTGCCGTGGTTTTCCGAGAGCTTCTACCGCGCCCGCTACCCCGACATCGCCACCGCGGTCGCCTCCGGCACGTGGCGGTCGGGCTATCTGCACTTCCTCCATCACGGAGCGTTCGAGCGGCGCGGGCCCAGCGCGGCCCTCGATCTCGGCTGGTACGCCGGCAGCGATCCGGCGATCGCGCGGGAAATCGAGACCGGCCGCGCGCGGGAGGCATTCTCCCATTTCCTGCTGTTCGGCCTGCCGGAGGGACGGCCCGGCCTGCCGCCGCCGGCGCCAGCGCCGGCGGCGGCGACGCTGGATACGCCGACCCTGGATACGCCGACCTTGGGGAAGGCCGCCCGGCCCGATCCGGCCGCCGCGCTCCTGCCCGGAATCGCCCGCGCGAAGCTGGATTTCACCTGCGCCGGACCGCCCGCGCTGAGCGCGGTGCTGGTGCTGCGCGACCGCTTCGCCGCCACCTTGCGCGCGCTCGCCGCGTTGCGCGCCGGCTTCGCGGGGCCGATCGAACTGATCCTGGTCGATGCCGGCTCCACCGACGAGACCCGCCAGATCGCGCGCTACGTCATGGGCGCGGTCCGCCTGCCGTTCGAGCAGGCGCTGGGCTGGCTGCGCGGCGCCAATGCCGGCCTCGCCTGCGCCGGGGCGCCCGCGGTGCTGTTCCTCGATCCCGGGGTGGCGCTGGTTTCCGGCGCGGTGGCGGCGGCGCTGGCGCGGTTCGATGCCGATCCGGCGATCGGCGCGGTGGGCGGGCGGCTGCTGGCCCCGGACGGGACGCTGGTCGAGGCCGGCGCGATCCTGTGGCGCGACGGCAGCCTGACCCGCTATCGCGAGGGCGCGCCCGCCCTGGCGCCGGAGGCGAATTTCCGCCGCCCCAGCGATGCCTGCGCCCCGGCGCTGCTGTTCGCCCGCCGCGAGGCGCTGACGGAAGCGGGCGGGTTCGACACCGCCTTCGCCGACCCGCCGGCGCCGGAGGCCGCGGTGGCCGATCTCGCGCTGCGCCTGGTCGGGTCGGGTCTCGCGCTCATCCACGATCCCGCCGTGACCGGGGAATACCTGGACCCGCCCGCGCCGATCGCGCCGGATGGCGCCGCCGCCCTCGCCGCGCGCCACGCCGAGACGCTGCGCTTCCGCGCGCTGCCCGATTCCGTCCGGGAGGTCTTCGCCCGCGCGCCCGGCCCGGCGCCCCGGCGCGTGCTGTTCATCGACGACACCATCCCCGTGCGCCGCGCGGGTTCGGGCTTCGTGCGCTCGGCCGAGCTGATCGGGGCGATGGCGGAGCTCGGCTGGGAGGTGGGCGTGCTCGGCCTGGCGCCCTGCCGGTTCGACCGCGCCGTGCAATTCGCCGATCTGCCGGAGACGGCGGAAATCCTGCACGATCGCACCGAAGGCGATCTTCCCGCGCTGCTGGCCGAACGGGCCGGGTATTACGACGCAATCTGGGTCGCGCGGACGCATAACCTGGTCCGCCTGCGCCCGGTGCTGGCCCGCGCGCTGGAAGATGCGCCGCGCCCGCCGGCGATCGTGCTGGATACCGAGGCGATCGCCGCGCTGCGCGAGGCCGAACACGCGCGGATGCGCGGCGAGGCGGCGCCCGATCCGGACGCGGCCCTCGCCGCCGAATTCGCCGATGCGCGCATCTGCACCCACACCGTGGCGGTGAGCGAGGCGGAGGCCGCGCTGCTGCGCCGGCTCGATCTGCCCTCGGTCCGCGTCATCGGCCATATCCGCGCCGTCGCGCCGACCCCGCGCCCGTTCGCGGCGCGCGCGGGATTGCTGTTCCTGGGCGCGATGCACGAGCCGGACTGCCCCAACCTCGACGCGCTGGATTGGTTCGTGACGGCGGTGCTGCCGCTGGTCGAGAAGGCGTTGCGCTGGGAGACGCGCCTCACCGTCGCGGGCTACACGGCGCCGGGCGTGAGCCTCGATCGGTTCGCGCATCATCCGCGGATCTCCCTGCGCGGCGCGGTGGCCGAGACCGAGCCGCTGTTCGACCAGCACCGCGTCTTCGTGGCCCCGACCCGATTTGCCGCCGGCTTGCCCTACAAGCTGCATGAGGCGGCATCCTTCGGCCTGCCGATCGTCGCCTCGGACCTGCTCGCCCGCCAGCTCGGCTGGGATGACGCGCTGCTGTCGGCCGGGACGGACGATCCGGCGGGCTTCGCGGACGCGGTGGTGCGAGTCTATCGCGACGAGGCGCTGTGGACGCGGCTGCGCAACGCGGCGGCGGCACGCGTCGCGGCCGAGACGTCGCGCGCGCAAACCCTGGAGACGCTGCGCGCGGTGCTCGGCTGAAGGCTCAGCGGATCAGCAGGCCCTGGCCGGTGGGCAGGCTCAGGATCGCCGTCCCGTGCGCGGCGGCGAATTCGTCCTGCGCGATCTGCTGCGCCCGATGCGTGGCCCAGGCGTAATCGTCCAGCAGCACGATCGCGCCCGGCACCAGCCGGTCCCAGAAGAATTCCAGCGCGGCCATCTCAGGCGCCACGATGTTCATGTCGATCGACAGATAGGCCACGCGCCGTTCGGGCGGGAAGGCGGCGAGGCTGTCTGGCACCTCGCCGCGGATCAGCCGGCAGCGCGGCCAGGGGGCG
>JAKAZN010000093.1 GCA_021815835.1 Pseudomonadota bacterium | reverse complement strand
ACCGCGTCCAGCGCGGCCCGGTCGCGGTCGCGGTCGATGCCGAACACCGTCCAGCCCTCTCCCGCCAACCGCCGCGCGGCGGCCAGCCCGATGCCGGAGGCCGCCCCGGTGATCGCAACGCCGCGCCCGCTCATGCCGCCCCTCCGCGCATCAACGATAAACAAACGCCGCGTCATCGAGGTCGGTCGCCGGGATCGCGTCCTTCTCGGTCCAGTAATCCTGCGTATGCGCCCATTCCGCCTTGTCGCCGCGCTTCGGCAACAGATGCATCCCGCGCAGCATGTAGCCGGGATTGAAATTCTCCGCGTCGATCCAGGGCAGCAGCTTCATGTCGCGATCCTCCTCGCGCAGCGCCACTTCCACCTGCCGCGCGCCCTTCGCTTGCATATGCCCCAGCATCCGGCAGACGAAATCGCCCACCAGATCGGCCCGCAAGGTCCAGCTCGCGCGGAAATAGCCGAACACCCAGACCAGGTTCGGCACGCCGGTGAACATGATCCCGCGCCAGGTCACGGTGTCGGCGAAATCGAGCTTCCGCCCGTCGATCGTGAATGCGATATCGCCCAGCACGCAAAGATCGAATCCGGTCGCGGTCACGACGATATCGGCCTTGAGCTCGCGCCCCGAGACCAGCATCACGCCCGCTTCCGTGAACCGCTCGATCCGGTCGGTCACCACCGAGGCCTTGCCCGACACGATCCCCTTGAACAGGTCGCCATCCGGCACGAAGGCCAGCCGCTGGCGCCAGGGCCGGTAGCGCGGCGTGAAATGCGTCGCCACGTCGTAATCGGGTCCCAGTTCCGCCCGCACCGCCGCGATGAGTTCCGCCCGCACCGCGTCGGGTTCCCGGAACGTCCGCTCGGTGAACAGCGCCTGGTCGCGCAGGATGCGCCGTCGCACGATTTCGTGGATCCAGGTCTCGTCCACCTGCAATTCCCGCAATTCCTCCGCCAGCGCGATCGCGTTGCGCCCGGAGCGGAAATAGGTCGGGGAGCGTTGCAACATGGTGATATGCGCGACATCCTTCGCCATCGCCGGCACCAGGGTCGCCGCGGTGGCGCCCGAGCCGATCACCAGCACATTCTTGCCCGCGTATTCCAGATCTTCGGGCCAGGTCTGCGGATGCACGATCCGGCCGCGATAGGTCTCCATCCCCTCCCAATGCGGGGTGTAGCCCTTCTCGTGGCGATAATAGCCCTGGCACATCCACAGGAAACTGGCGGTGAACCGGACCGCTTCATCGGTATCGGATCGAATGGCCTCGATCGTCCAGAGCCGCGCAGCACTCGACCAGCGCGCGGCGGTGATGCGGTGGTGGTAGCGGATATGCCGGGCGAGATCGTTGTCGGCGATCACCTCGCCCATGTAGTGGCGGATCTCGTCGGCGGTGGCGATCGGCACGCCGGTCCAGGGCTTGAAGCGATAGCCGAAGGTATGCAGGTCGCTGTCGGAACGGATGCCGGGGTATCTATGCGTCCGCCAGGTGCCGCCGAAATCAGCCTGCGCCTCCAGCACCACGAAGCTGGTGCCGGGGCGCTGCGTGGTCAGGTGATACGCCCCGCCGATGCCGGAAATCCCGGCGCCGACGATCAGCACATCGACATGCTCGGTGCGGCCGGGGGCAGAGGCGGGACGGGTCGCGAGGGTAGCGTCGTTCACGGCGGGGACCTTTCCGGGCGGCAAGGAACGGGCGGGGCGGGGCCTACTCGCCAGTAGCACGATGTTTATGCTGCCCCGCGAGAGGCCCGGTCAAGCCGAAGCCGAGAGCGACCAGGGCTCCGAACTGATGTGGCAGCGGGTGACAGCGCGGCGTTTCGTCGATTCGATGCCGGCTTCCCGATTCCGAACCGCGTCCATGAGCACCCCCGCAGACCCGCTGGCCGGCAAGTCCCGCCTGCGAAAGGGCCCCAGCGGCAAGCACTTTCAGCGCCAAGCACTTGGCCGTCGTCCGAATTTCTATCATCCCGCCGCCAGCCGGTACAGCGTGACCTCCCGGAGCTCCCGATCCTCCAGCTCCCGCGTCGTCGGCACCGAGAAGCGCGCGAACGCCGCCATCCCCTCGCCCGGCAGATAGGCCCGGCCGGGATCGGCCAGGATCACCTCGGCCTGCCCCGCCATCCCGCGCAGCCAGGGCAGGATATGGCGGGTCATCGGCGCCTCGTAGCAGACGTCCCCGCACAGGATTACGTCCCACCGGCACGCCGTCCCTACCAGATCCACCGCCGTCGCCGTCACCGCAACCCCGTTTTCCGCCGCGTTCAGCCCGATCGCGGCCACAGCCAGAGGATCGATCTCGGCGGCCTCCACGACGGCCGCCCCGGCGCGCGCGCAGGCGATCGCGGCGATCCCGCATCCGGCGGCGAAATCCAGCACGCGCCGCCCCGCGACCCGCTCCGGATGGTCCAGCACATGCCGCGCCAGCGCCTGCCCGCCCGGCCAGGCGAAGGCCCAGAACGGCGGCGCCAGATCGCGCGCGGCGAGCCAGGCCTCGGTCGCCTGCCAGAGTGGCGTGATCTCGGAGGCGAGATGCAGCCGAAGTTCGGGCACCAGCGGCGCATATCCCGGGCGGGTCTGGGCGCGGATGAAATCCTCCGCCCCCCCGGTCACCCGCGCCGCCTCACGCAAGCTGCCTCACGCAAGCTGCCTCACCGGCCGCGCCGGACCGTGTAGGTGCAGACCTCGGCCAGCGCCCGGCGCAGCTTGCTGTCGGGGAAGATCGCCAGCGCGGACGCGGCCGCTTCGGCATAGTGGGCGGCGCGATCGAGCGTGGCCGCGATGGCGCCGTGCCGTGCCATCAGCGCGAGCGCCGTCTCCAGATCCGCCTCATTCTGCTCGCCCGTCTCGATCGTGCGCCGCCAGAATTCCCGCTCCGCCGCATCGCCCGCATCGTAGGCGCGCAGCACCGGCAAGGTGATCTTCCCCTCGCGGAAATCGTCGCCCACGGTCTTGCCGAGACGCGCCTGGTCGGCGGCATAATCGAGCGCGTCATCGACCAGTTGGAAGGCGATGCCGAGATCCATCCCGAACGCGGCGAGTGCGGCTTCCTCCGCCGCCGGTCGCGCGGCCACCACCGCACCCACCTGGCAGGCCGCGGCGAACAGGGCCGCGGTCTTGCCGCGGATCACCTCCAGATAGCGCTCCTCCGGCGTGGAAAGATCGTTCTGGGTGGCGAGCTGCAAGACCTCGCCCTCGGCGATGGTCGCCGCCGCCTGCGACAGGATCGCCAGCACCCGCAGGGATCCGTCCTCCACCATCAGTTGGAAGGCGCGGGCGAACAGGAAATCCCCCACCAGCACCGAGGCCTTGTTGCCGAACACCGCATTCGCCGAAGCCAGTCCCCGGCGCAGCCGGCTTTCATCGACCACGTCGTCATGGAGCAAGGTCGCGGTATGGATGAACTCCACGCAGGCCGCGAGATGTACGTGCCGCCCGCCGTCCGCGGTTCCCGGGTAGCCGCAGAGCCGGGCGCAGGCCAGGGTCAGCATCGGCCGCAGCCGCTTGCCGCCGGCGGCCACCAGATGTGCCGCGAGCTGGGGGATCAGCGCGACGGGGCTGTCCATGCGCGCCACGATCGCGCGATTGGTGGCATCCAGATCGCCATCGACCAGGGCCAGCAGCGCCCCCAGGGCGTCCTCGCCCGGTCTGGCATCCTGTCTCCCGGCCGAGGATTCCGGACCGGGGTGGGTGGCGATCACGCCCAAGCGACTCTCCCGGCTTGCATCCGCGGCTTTCGCAGGCACCATATCGGCCGGCCGGAAAATCGGTCAAGGCAACGGCAGGTCCGAGGAGGCAAACTTGGCAGCGATGCGCGTGGTAATCGCCACCAACGAGCCGGTGCGCCTGTCCTTCCTCCGCGCGCTGCTGGAGGATGCGGGGATCGCGGCGGTTCTGCTCGATCGCCATGCCAGCACGATGGACGGCAGCATCGGCGCGGTGCGCTGCCGCATCGCGGTGCCCGAGGAGGACGCGCCCCGCGCGCTGCGCCTGCTCGCGGCGGCCGGCGAATTGTGATCGCGGCGACGACCGAGGGCACCCTGCTCGGTGGCCGGGTCCGCTACGCCCAGCCGCGCGCCGGCTTCCGCAGCGGGATCGAGCCGGTGCTGCTGGCCGCCCACGTTCCCGCGCGCGCCGGAGAGCACGTGCTGGAGGCCGGCAGCGGCGCCGGGGCGGCGCTGCTGTGCCTCGCCGCGCGGGTGCCTGGCGTGCGCGGGGCGGGGCTGGAGCGGGACCCGGCACTGGCCGCGCTGGCGGCGCGCAACGCGGCGGCGAACGGGTTCGAGGATCTGGCATTCCTGGCCGGCGACATGCTGGGCCCTGACCTGCCCGGTCCGTTCGACCATGCCTGCGCCAATCCGCCGTACCATGCGGCGACCGGGACCGCCTCGCCCGAGGCGGTGCGGGAGGCGGCCAAGCGCGCCGCGCCCGGATTGCTCGCCGCCTGGACCGCGGCACTGGCCCGCCGGCTGCGCTCCGGGGGGAGCTTGACCTTGGTGCTGTCCGCCGCCGGCGTGCCGGAGGTGCTGGCGGCGATGGCCGCTTCCGGGATCGGCGGGATCGGGCTGTTCCCGCTCTGGCCGAAGCCGGGCGTGGCGGCGAAGCTGGTGCTGCTGCGCGGGGTCCGCGGGGCGCGCGGGGCATTTGCGGTGCTGCCGGGACTGGTGCTGCATCCACCGGCGGGCGGCGGATTTACGGCGGCGGCGGAGGCGGTGTTGCGAGCGGGGACGGCGCTGTAGATTGGTTACGCTCACCACGACCACACCACGCGGGGGACACGACGCGATCGGACTCGTCGCGACGCGCGGAACATGGGATGATGACAGTCACGCCATCGCCGTTCCCCTGGCCCCGAGGAGGCCCCGCCATCCCGTGACCACCCCGCTGACCCGCTTCTCCGACGCCATGGGCGGGATCGTCGCCCGCGCCGCCCCCGCGCTTGCCGCGGTCCGGCTCGGACCGGACCGCCAGCGCACCGCCTTCCTCTGGCAGCCCGACCTGGTGATCACCGCCGAGGCCGGCCTGCCCACCCTCGATGCCTGCGCGGTGCTGCGTCCGGACGGGGCGGTGGTGCCGGGACGGATGACCCGGCGGGACGCGGGATCCGGGCTGGCGGCGATCCGGCTGGCCGCGCCCGCCGCCACGCCGGCGCTGTCGCACGGCATGCCGCCGCAGGCGGGCGCGCTGGTGGTGCTGATCTCGGCCACCGCCGAGGCGGCGCCCTCGGCGCGGCTGGCGATGGTGCGCACCGTCGGGGCCGTGGCGGGCGAGCACGCCGCCGGGCCGATCGTGCTGGATGCCTCGATGGAGCCGGACCAGGCGGGCGGGCCGGTGCTGGATGCCTCGGGCCATCTGCTGGGCGTGGCCCTCGCCGGGCCGGGGCTGTTTGCCATGATCGCGCCGGCCGCGAGCGTCGCCGGCCTGCTCGGCGCGCCGGTGCCGGCGCGGGTGAACGGCCCGCGGGGATGGTTGGGCGTGTCGTTGCAGCCGGTGGAGGGGAGCGGGCGGTTCCGCTGGCTGGGCGCGGGCAAGGGGCGGCGGGTGATCGGGATGTATCCGGGCGGACCCGGCGCGCAGGCGGGGCTGATGGTGGGCGACGTGCTGCTGACCCTGGACGGCACGCCCATCAGCGGCTCGGGCACCTTGCGCGAATACCTGTCGCCCGAGCGGGTCGGCCAGCCGATCGATGTCCGCCTGCTGCGCGACGGCCATGTGCGCAACGTCCGCGTGACGGTCGCGCCGCAGCCGGACGACTGAGAGTTTGTGAATGAATGCCCGCGAGCCGCCAAACTCGGGTGAAAACCCGAGCAATTGCAACGGGCATTCATGCACAAGTTCGATTGACTTTCAAGCTCTTATCGCGCGCCGATTGGCAGCGGCGGGGAAAGCGCGGATAATGGCCCCCGAAAAGCCCCGCGATCGCGCGGCGGCGACAGGAACGAGAGACCCCGCCTCATGGCCAAGGCCGACTGGGAAATTCCGGCCAATCTGCAACCGGATCCGAGCGATTACGCCTACGACCTCACCCGCGCGCTGAACGCCGTGGTGGGCATCCGCTCCTACGTGCCGGCCGACGCCTTCACCGCCGGCACCTTGGGGACCGAACGCGCCGGCAGCGGCGTGGTGATCCGCGAGAGCGGGCTGATCGCGACGATCGGCTATCTGGTCACCGAAGCCGAAACGATCTGGATCACCACGACCGATGGCCGCGCGGTGCCGGGCCATGCGCTGGCCTACGACCAGGAGACCGGGTTCGGCCTGGTCCAGGCGCTGGGCCGGCTCGGCCTGCCGGCGCTGGAGATGGGCGATCCGGACCAGCTCAAGACGGGGGACGCCGCGGTGTTCGCGGCCTATGGCGGGCGCAAGCACGCGGTGGAGACGCGCATCGTCGCGCGGCAGGAATTCGCCGGCTACTGGGAATACGTGCTGGACGAGGCGCTGTTCATCGCCCCGGCACATCCGTTCTGGGGCGGCTGCGGGCTGATCGTCGATGGCAAGTTGATGGGGATCGGCTCGCTGATCCTCCAACAGGGCGATCGCAAGGGGCGGCGGCTGGATATGAACATGGTGGTGCCGATCAACCTGCTGCCGCCGATCCTGGACGATCTGATGTCGTATGGGCGGGTCAACCGTCCGGCGCGGCCATGGCTCGGGATGTATGCAACCGAAACCGATGACAGCCTGGTAGTGGGCGGGCTCGCCGATGACGGCCCGGCCGAGAAGGCGGGCGTGCGGGCGGGCGACCGGCTGGTGGCGGTGAACGGGGAGGAAGTGAGCGAGCTCGCCGGGCTGTGGCGCCGGGTCTGGGCGTCGGGCAGCGCGGGGGCGGAGGTGCGGCTGGAGCTCGCGCGCGAGGGCGGGCGCCAGGAGGTCGCGATCCGCTCGGGCGATCGCGCGCGGTTCCTGAAGGCGCCGCGGCTGCACTGAGCGCGCGGCCCGGTCAGAAGAAGATGCTGAGATTCTTCGCCAACA
>JAKAZN010000092.1 GCA_021815835.1 Pseudomonadota bacterium | reverse complement strand
GATGATGAACTCATGGCTGAGATCGCCGCCGATCGGCCCCGATTCCGCGACCATCGGGATCGCCTTCAACCCCAGGCGCTGGAAGGTCCGCATATAGGCCAGCATCATCTTGCGGTAGCTGACGACGGCGCCGGCGTAGTCCAGATCGAAGCTGTAGGCGTCCTTCATCAGGAATTCCCGCCCGCGCATCACGCCGAAGCGCGGGCGGACCTCGTCGCGGAACTTCCACTGGATATGGTACAGAATCTGCGGCAATTCGCGGTAGCTTTTGGCGGACTGGCGCAGCAGATCGGTGATCATCTCCTCGTTGGTCGGCCCGTACAGCAATTCGCGGTCGTGACGGTCGCGGATGCGCAGCATCTCCTTGCCGTAATCGTCGTAGCGCCCGCTTTCCCGCCACAGCTCGGCCGGCTGGATCGTCGGCATCAGGCATTCCTGCGCCCCGGCGGCGTCCTGCTCCTCGCGCACGATGCGCTCGATATTGCGCAGCACGCGCAAGCCGAGCGGCAGCCAGGCATAGATTCCCGCCGAGGTCTGCCGCACCAGCCCGGCCCGCAGCATCAGCCGGTGGGAGGCGATCTGCGCCTCGGCGGGGGTTTCCTTCAGGGTCGGGATCAGGCTGTGGGAAAGGCGCATGGAACGGGGTCCGTGAAGCGGGAAGGATGCGCCTGCTTAGCTTGGGGCGTGCGCGCTGCCAAATGTCGCGCTCACCGCCGCGCCAGAAATCCCGCGCAGCCGAGCAGCAGCAGCGGCAGCGCCACCCCGGCCGCCGGACGCGCCGCGCTGTGCAGCAGCAGCACCGCGAACCCGAGCACGCCGAGCACGCACAGCACGGTCGCCCCATCGCCGAACAGCGTCTTGACCAGCGCCTTCATCGCGCGATCTCCATCGCCGGCGCCCGCAAGGCGCGGATCGCGACCAGCCCACCCAGCGCGTAGAATCCCATCAGCAGCGGCAATGCCGCCTCCCCCAACGGCCAGGCATAGCCGAGCGCATCCAGGCTCCAGAACGTGCCGAAGCCCAGGATGGCCGCGCCGACCACGAACTTGATCGCGTTCTCCGGCACCCGCGCGAGCGGGGCGCGCAGCGCGAACCCGATCCCCATCACCACCGCGAGGGCGACGATCGCTGCCACCGCCGCCTGCCCGGTCCGCCCGGTCTCGGCGCCGAGTGCCACGACGATCAGCCACACTTCCAGCCCCTCCAACAGCACGCCCTGGAACGCGACCAGCATCGCCCCGCGCGTCTCGGCCAGGGCTTCACTGCCGCGCAGCGCGGCGAAGGCGGCGGCCTCGTCATGCAGGGCCCGCCGCCCGGCGCCACGGGCGATCGCCTTGGCGAGCCAGCGCAGCCCGAACAGCATCAGGAACACGCCGATCACCAGCTGGATCGCGTGCAGATCGCCGATCGCGCGCACCGCGCCGGAGCCGAAGGCGGTCAGCGCCGCCAGCAGCGCCAGCGCCGCCAGCCCCGCCAGGCCGGCCCGGCGCCAGCCGATCGCCAGCGCCACGGCAAGCACGATGGTGAACGCCTCGACCCATTCGACGGCGGCAGTCAGAAAACTGGCAAGCATCACGCCCACGCCCGACATCAGGCATCCTCCTCCATGGGAAACAGACACAGCCGGTCAGGCCCGACATCGAGCCGCGCCGGGCCGGGTACCGGCCGTTCCGCCGCGCGGGTGGCGAGCGATCCCGTCACGCCGGCGACGCGATACAGGCCGCGCCAGGACCCGGCATCGAATTGCGCGGCCCGGCACTCCGCCGCGATGGCCCCGGCGGCATCCGCGCGGACCGCTCCGGCGGGCCAGAACAGCCGCGCCCGCCGCGCCGGGCCGAGCCGGGCGCCGGCGCCGGGCAGGGTGACGGGCGCGCCCCCGAGCACGATGCGGGCATCCGCCCCGTCGCGCGCCGCGGCCACCACGACCCCGCCGAACCAGCCGGCGAGCCGCGCGGCATAGGGGCTGGCGGGAGCGGCGAACAGCGCCTCGGGCGCGGCGCATTGGCTGATCGTGCCGGCTTCCAGCACCGCCACCCGATCGGCGAGTTGCGCGCAATCGGCCGGATCGTGCGACACGCAGAGCGCGGTCAGCCCCGCCTCCACGATCAGCGCGCGCAATTCCCCGCGCAGGCTCTCCCGGCTTTCGAGATCGAGGCTGGAAAACGGCTCGTCGAGCAGCAGCAGGCGCGGTTCGGCGGCGAGCGCGCGGGCGATGCCGACGCGCTGCTGCTGCCCGCCCGAAAGCGTCGCCGGCAGGCGCGGCGCGCAGGCTTCCACCCCGAGCCGGGCCAGCAGGTCGCGCGCCCGCCGTTCCCGGCCGGCGCGTCCGCCGGGGCGCGCGGGCACCGCGAGGGCGACATTCTCCAGCACCGAAAGATGCGGCCAGAGCGCGAAATCCTGGAACACCATCCCGAGCCCGCGCCGTTCCGGGGGCAGGAAGGTCGCGCGCGCGTCCTCGACCAGCACCGCGCCGATATGGATCCGTCCGGCATCGGCACGATCCAGCCCGCCGACCAGGCGCAGCAGGCTGGTCTTGCCCGACCCCGACTCGCCGGCGAGCACGAGGCAGGAGCCGGGCGCGATTTCCAGGCTCAGCCCGCGCAGGATTTCGCGCCCGCCGATGCGCCGGCACACGCCCTCGATCGCCAGCGCCGCCGTCACGTCGCCACCGCCCGGCGCGGCGCGGCGAGCAGGCGCAGGCCGCCCAGCACGATCGCCGCGAACCCCGCCATCGCCGCGAGGCCGGCCAGCGCCACCCGGGCCGCGGCGGCGAAGCGCCCCATCTGATCGAGGGTGACGATCGCGACCCCAAGCGGCGTCGCCCCGGGCGGATAGAGCAGTTCCGAGATCGGCAGTTCGAACATGATCGCGCCGCAGACCAGGAGGAAGGCGAAGCCGAGCGGCTCGGCCAGCAGCGCCGCCTCGATATCGATCGCGCGCGTCGCGCGCCCGAGCCCGTGCAGGCGCGCCGCGGCCGCAAGCGTGTGGTCGAGATCGCCGAGCGCGTCGCGCGCCATGCGCAGCGCCAGCGGGATGGTGCCGGCGGCATAGGCGATCAGCAGCAGCGCGGTGGTGCCGTAGAGCGGCAGGATCGCGCTGTTGAACGCCAGGATATACCCCGCCCCCAGCACCAGCCCGGGCACCGCCATGTTGGCGAGCAGCAGCGCGTCCAGCGCGCCGGCAAGCACCCCCACCCCGCCGGCGCGCAGCTTGAGCACGCCGACCGCGACCGCCGTCGCGCCCGCGCCGGCCACGATCCCGAAGCCGAGCGAGCGGGCCACCGCGGCGAACGGCGCCGGCGCCCCGCTGAAACCGGCGAGCGCCCGGGCGGCCAGCACGATCGCCGGAATGCCGATCCCCACCGCGCCCAGGACCAGCACGACGGCGCCGACGAGGCAGGCCTCCCGCCATCCCGGCCGGCGTCGCGTGAGCGCCCGGCCGCGCCCGCCGCGCAGCGCCGTGCCTTGCCGGCGCACCGCCAGGCTCGCCGCGCCCAGCACCAGCGCGATCGCGATCAGCCGCCAGCACAGCGCCGCGGCGCCGGCGAAATCGGTCGGAATCTCCGCAAGCCTGCGGTAGATGGCATAGGTCAGGATCGGCATCCGGCTGGCGGTGCCGAGCGTGGCCGGGATGCCGAATTCCTGCATCGTCTCGATCGCCGCGATCGCGAAGCCGGTGGCAAGCGCCGGCGCGGCCAGCCGCAGCGCGATTCCCGCGCGCCGCCGCCAGGGCAGGGCGTGCACGCGCGCCGCCTCGGCCAGCGCGGCGCCGGCGCCGCCGAGGCTCGCGCGCGCGACGAAGGCGGCAAACGGAACCGCCTTCACGACATACAGCGCGATCAGGCCGGCGGGGCCGAAGAATGCCTGCCCGATCAGGCTGAGCCGCAGCGCCGGGCTGGCGAACACGATCATCCAGCCGGTGGTGAGCACGTAGCTCGGGGCCAGGAACAACGCCCAGAGCGTGACGGAAGCGGCCCGCGCGAGCGGCCCCGAACGGGTAAGCACGAAGGCGGCGAGCAGGGCGCCGAGCGGCGCCGCGATCGTTGCGGTCGCCAGCGCGAGGCCGACGGAATCGGCCACCGCCCGCCAATCTCCGCCGCCATGCGCGGCGACCTGCAACGGCAGGACGAGCACGCGGAGCAGCGGATAGACGAACAGCGCCACGATCAGGGCAAGCAGAAGGCCGCGCGCGAGCGCGCCAGCCCGGATCATTTCGCCGCCGCTTGTGGATGCGCGAACCAGGCCAGGATGGCGTTCTCCCGCGCGCCCCAGCGGACCGGATCGAGCCAGGCGAGATCGAGCCCGGCGAGCGGCGGCAACGCCGCCGGCGGCGCCGGGGCGCGGGTGACCGGCCAATAGAGCCCGTCGCTGCCCCCCTTGGCCATGCGCAGGCGCTGCGCCGAGACCGTGTTGACGAAGGCGATGAAGCGGATGGCGGCGGCGCGCGCCGCGCCGGTCAGGCCGTGCGCCGCCACGATGACGTTGGGCAGCACATAGGCGGGCCGCGGGAACACGACGCGCAGCCGGGGATCCGCCGTCGCCGCGGCGATCGCGGCCGAGGATTGCACCACCGCGATCCCGATCGCGCCGGCGCGCAAGGCGGCCAGCGTGGCATCGTTCTTGGCGAAAACATGCAGCCCGTTGCGCCGCAGCGCGGTCACGTAGCCCTGCCCGGCCGGCCATCCGCCGGCGCCGCGCAACATGCCGGCCAGCGTCGGATAGGTCGGCCCGGAGATCGCGGGATCGTTCATCCCGATCCGGCCACGATAGCGCGGATCCAGCAGATCGGCCCAATCGGCTGGGGCCGGGAACGGCGCGTCGCGGCGCATCACGAAGACGCCGGCAAGGGTGAAGCCGGTCGGCACATAGGCCGCGTCGGCCCCACGCAGCGCGGCGGTCCCCGGGATCGTCGCGGCGGGGACCAGCGTCGCGGGGGCCGGCAGCCCATGCGCGAGCAGGCCGCCGCGGTCGAGCGCGACGGCGGCGGTGGCGCCGTCGAACCAGGCGACGGTCCAGGCGGGATGGTGGCCCTCCGCCGTGATGCGCGCGAGCAGCCCGCCGGTGGGCAGGCGGATCACCTGCACGGGAATCCCGGTGCGCGCGGTGAAGGCGCGGGCCACCGCGGGGCCGTAATCGAGGCCGGAATAGAGCGTGATGCCGCCCGAGCCGCCGCCCGTCCAGAGCAGGAAGACCCCGACCGCGAGCACGACCGCCCCGGCCAGCAGGGCGATGAGCTTGCGCATGGGCACCTCCGATGGCCAAGCGCGATTAGCCGAAGCCGGCGGCGCCGGCAACCCGCGCGGATTCAAAAATTGCAGGAATGATCTAGGGTTTTCGGTCGAATTGTCATCATAATGTCATCCCGGGGCGGCGCCGGAGCCAGCCCGCGGCGGGCGTGGCGGCCGATCCCGCGAGCCACGGCGCGCGACATATTTGTGCGCCGCACAACGTCTGCTCGCAAGAAAATCATCATTGCGGCAGGATTTCGGCAGGAATCCCCGTGACAAATTCCGCTGAGTACGATAGCAAAAGAAAGGGCCTGCGGGTGGCACCCACAGGCCCAAGTTTAGGGAGGAAACGCCAGTCACACGGCAGGTCGAGGAGGTATTCCTCTACCTAGCCGTGATGATGAATCCTCCCACCCCTCGGTTCAACCTATATTTTGTCCGATCGCGCATCTTTTTCGTGCGCCCGGACCAGAATTGCCTATTTTTCGTGCGCGTCCCGCAACCGGCGGCTAATTCCCGTGCAATGCCAGCCAGCCATGGCGGAAACTGAGATACGGGCTCTGCACCACCCACCACACGCCCACCCAGACCACCGCCGAGACCAGGGTCACGATCAGCGCCGTGCGCACCAGCTTCGGACGCTCCGGCGCGCCGCGCCAACCGGAGACCGGGTCCGCGCGTGTCTGCGGCCGAATCCCGATCGGCAGCACCGCGAACAGCAAAGTCCACCAGATCAACGCATAGACGACCGGCCCGGTGACCCAGCCCATCGCGCCTAATCCAGCCGCAGCAGATGCACATCGACCATCGGCCGCTTGCCGAGTCGCCGCCCCACCGCCCGGCGCAGCGCGGCGCGCGCGACTTCTTCCAGGCTGCCGTCGTCGCGCCGCGCGGCGGCCGACAGATCACCCAGGCCGGCGGCGAACTCCGCCGCGACTCGCGCCGATTCCGGGTCCTCCGGCTCGAACAGGCCGGGCGCGCTGATCTTCGGCGTGCCGCGCACCCGCCCGGCGGAATCCACCGCGACGCTGCCGACGACGACGCCGTTGAACAGCATCCGCCGGCGCGCGGCCATCACGCCGCCCTCGAACGGGACCAGCCTTGTGCCGTCCAGCACCAGCCGTCCCACCGGGGCGCTGTCGGTCACTTCCGGACGGCCGGGGGCGAGGCTCAGCACATCGCCGTCCTCCACCAGCACCGGAATGGCCCCGGCTTCGCGCGCGAGCTCGGCATGGGCGGCGAGGTGGCGCCATTCGCCGTGCACCGGCACCGCGTAGCGCGGCTTCACCAGCCGATACAGCCGGCGCAGCTCGTCGCGCGCCGGGTGGCCGGAGACATGCACGAGATGATCGACATCGGTCATCAGGGTGACGCCGCGCCGCACCAGATTGTCCTGCACCGTCCCGATCGCGCGTTCGTTGCCGGGGATCATGCGCGAGGAGAAGATGACCGTATCCCCCTCCCCCAGCACCACGCGCGGATGCGTATCCAGTGCCACGCGGGCCAGCGCGGATCGCTGCTCCCCCTGGCTGCCGGTGATCAGGATCATCAGCTGGTCGTCGGGCACGTCCGCCACGTCGTCCTCGGTCAGGAACGGCGGCAGTTCGGTCAGATAGCCGCAGGCGCGGGCGGCGGCGTCCAGATTGCGCAGGGACCGCCCGACCAGCGCCACATCGCGGCCGGCGTCGCGCGCGGCGAGCGCGAGCGATTCCACCCGCGCCACGTTGCTCGCAAAGCAGGTCACCGCGACCCGGCCGCGCAGGCCGCGGATCAGCACCGACAGGCTGCGACGGACATCGGCTTCCGATCCGGAATGGCCCTCCACCATCGCATTGGTGGAATC
>JAKAZN010000091.1 GCA_021815835.1 Pseudomonadota bacterium | reverse complement strand
TCACGCAGATCCTCACCGCCGGCAGCTTCGCGATCGTCTCGCTGGTGTGCTTTCCGCTGGCGCTGATCTGGCTCGCGGTCGCGCTGGTGCTGCTGCGCCGGCAATGGAACCAGGGCTGACCATGCAGACGTATTTCACTCCGGAGCAGTTGCGCGATCCCGACACCGCGGAATCGAACAAGATCCTGCGCACCTGCGTCCATTGCGGGTTCTGCACCGCGACCTGCCCGACCTTCCGTCTGCTCGGCGATGAGCTCGACAGCCCGCGCGGGCGCATCTACCTCATCAAGGACATGCTGGAGGCCGGGCGCGACGCCACCGAATTGGAAGCGAAACATATCGATCGCTGCCTGTCCTGCCTGTCCTGCATGACCACCTGCCCCTCCGGCGTGCACTACATGCACCTGGTCGATCACGCGCGAAGCCATATCGAGCGGACCTATCGCCGACCCTGGCACGAGCGATGGCTGCGCGCGGTGCTGGCTTCCGTGCTGCCCTATCCGGGGCGGTTCCGGCTGGCGCTGCGCGCCGCGGCGCTGGGGCGCGGCCTGGCAGGGCTGCTGCCGGCGGCCCATCCGCTCGGGCGGCGGCTGCGCGCGATGCTGGCGCTGGCCCCGGCGCACTTGCCCGCGCAGGGCGGCACCGGTCCGGGCATCCATCCGGCGCAAGGGCCGCGCAAGGCCCGGGTCGCGCTGCTCGCCGGCTGCGCGCAGCAGGTGCTGGCGCCCGAGATCAACGCCGCCACCATCCGCCTGCTCACCCGCATGGGCGTGGAGGTGGTGGTGGCCGAGGGCGCCGGCTGCTGCGGCGCGCTGACCTTGCACATGGGCCGGCACGATCCGGCGCTGGCGAGCGCGAAGGCGAATATCGAAGCCTGGTCGCGCGAGATCGCGGGCGCCGGGCTGGATGCGATCGTCATCAACGCCTCGGGCTGCGGCACGACGGTGAAGGATTACGGCTACCTGTTCCGCGCCGCCGCGGCGGAATTGCGCGACCGCGCCGCGCTGGTCTCGGGCCTCGCGGTCGATATCACGGAATTCCTGACCCGCATCGGCTACGCGCCCACGCGCCCGGCGCCGGGCCTGACGGTTGCGTATCATGCCGCGTGCAGCCTGCAACACGGCCAGCAGATCACCGCCGAGCCGAAGGCGCTGCTGGCCAGGGCGGGGTTCACGGTGCGCGAGCCGGCGGAGGCGCATCTCTGCTGCGGCTCGGCCGGGACCTACAACCTGATGCAGCCGGAGATCGCGGGGCGGCTGCGGGAGCGGAAGCTGGAGAATCTGCGCGCGACCCAGCCCGATCTGATCGCGGCGGGCAATATCGGCTGCCTGACACAGCTTTCCGGCGGCCCCGTGCCGGTGGCGCACACGGTCGCGCTGCTGGACTGGATGGCGGGCGGGCCGGCGCCGGCGGGGATCGGGCGACGAACGCCCGGGTGACGCCAGCCCCGGCGTTCAGTCCGTCTCAGCCGCCAGCGGCAGTTCCGGCGGTCTGGTGTCTTCGTTCAGCATTTCCAGCTGGCCGGAGATTTTACCGCCCTCCTCCACCTGCAAGCGCCGGTAGCGCGCGGTGCCAAGCAGCTTGCCGCTCGCGCGCAGCACAAGATTGCCGCGCGCGGTCAGGGTGCCGTTCATCGTGCCGGCGATCTCGGCGTCTTCCACTTCAATCTCGCCCTTGAACATCCCGCCATGGGCGATCGCAAGCTCGGTGGCGTGGATCATGCTCGCCTCGACCGTGCCTTCCACCACCAGGCGCTCCGCGTCCTGCACGGTTCCCTGCACGCTGATGCCGCGACCGACCACCAGGGTGCGACGCTCCGCGCCATCGCGCGGGGCGGGGCGGATCGGGCCCATCCCGGGGCGTGGGCCGGGAATCGGGGGAATGCCGCCCATCGCACCGGATGGCCCAACCTGTGGCCCGGCCGGCGGCGCGACCGGCGACGCCGGTGGAGCGGAGGGAGAGAATGGGGAACGCGCCATGGGGGGCGACTCCTTCGCTGACGAAAACGCGGGCGCTGAGGCAAATGCGGGAGCGGGGCGATAGGGCGGGACGCCGAGACCGGAATCGGTCGGCGCGCCGCGCGCGGTTTCCTGGCTGTCGGACATGGCAGGTGCCTCCTGGCCGGATCGGGGACCGGCCGGTGCGGTCGGTTCGTCGGGTTTGCGACGTTTGAACACGGGTTTGACCCTGGAACTGGCGCGACTCCGCCCGGGTCCACCGGGCACGACGGGTTAGCACGCAAGCGCGCGCCGTCACAATCGGTGGCGGCTTCGCGTATCCGTGATGCCGCCCGCTTGCCGGCGGGGCGCGCGGCGGCAAGTCTACGGGCCGACAAGCGAGGAAGGGCAGGCAATGGAAACGACGATCCTGGGACGAACCGGGCTGCGCGTCGGCGTGGCGGGGCTCGGCGCCGGCGGGCATAGCCGCCTGGGGCTGTCCACCGGCGGGAACGAGGCGGGTGCCATCGCGGTGATCCATGCCGCGCTCGATCGCGGGGTGAACCTGATCGACACCGCCTCGGTCTATGGCACGGAGGAGGTGGTGGGCCGCGCCATTGCCGGGCGGCGGGCCGGCGTGGTGCTGGCCACCAAGAGTTCGGCGATGCGCGGGGGCGAGCCGATGACCCCGGCCGCCGTGCGCGACAGCCTGGAGGCATCGTTGCGCGCGCTGGGCGTGGACCGCATCGATCTGTTCCAGCTGCACGCGGTCCCGCCCGGGCAATACGAAACGATCCGCGACCGGCTGGTCCCGGTGCTGGAACGCGCGCGCGCGCAGGGCAAGATCGGCTTCCTCGGCATCACCGAGACCGCGCCCAACGATCTGGAGCACGCCATGCTGGCGCGCGCGATCCCGGACGGGATCTGGGACAGCGCGATGGTCGCGTTCCACATGATGCACCAGAACGCACGCGAGCGGGTGTTTCCGCTGACCCGCGCGCATAACGTGGGCACGCTTCTGATGTTCGCCGTGCGCGGCATCTTCGCCCGGCCGGCGCAACTCGCCACGACCTTGCGCGAACTGGCCGCCGCCGGGCAGGTGCCGGCGGCGCTGGCGGAGGAAGATCCGCCGCTCGGGTTCCTGCTGCACCCGGACGGCGCCGATTCCCTGACGGACGCAGCCTATCGCTACGTGCGCCACGAGCCGGGCGTCGATGTGGTGCTGTTCGGCACCGGCAGCATCGCGCATCTGCAACGCAACATCGACTCGATCCTGAAACCGAAGCTGCCGGAGGCCGATCGCGCCCGGCTGGCGGCGCTGTTTTCCCATCTGCGCGGCGTCGGCCTGGACGTGCCGGGGCGGCCCCGGTAAGCGGGACCGGTTTCGGTCCGGAGGGGTCTTCATGGCGCGATTCGATGTGCTGGGTATCGGCAACGCGATCGTCGATGTGCTCGCGCGGGTGGAGGACGGGTTCCTCTCGCGTCACGACATGCGCAAGGGCGGCATGGCGCTGATCGACGCCGATGCCGCGGCGTCGATTTATGCCGCGATGCCGCCGGGGATCGAGAGCAGCGGCGGATCGGCGGCCAATACCTGCGCGGTGGCGGCGGGAATGGGCGCGCGGGTCGCCTATCTGGGCAAGGTCGCCGACGACGAACTGGGCACGGTGTTCCGCCACGACATCACCGCCGCGGGGGTGGCGTTTCCCTCCGCGCCGCTGGTGGGGGGCGCGCCGACCGCGCGCTGCCTGGTGCTGGTCACGCCCGACGGGCAGCGGACGATGAACACCTTTCTCGGCGCCTGCACCTCGTTCGGGCCAGGGGATGTGGACCCGGCTTTGGTCGCCGAGGCGGATGTTTTGTACCTGGAAGGGTATCTGTTCGACCCGCCGGCGGCGCAGGCCGCGTTCCAGCGCGCCGCGGCGGCGGCGCACGCGGCGGGGCGGAGGGTGGCGCTGTCCTTGTCCGATGCGTTCTGCGTCGATCGGCATCGCGCGGCGTTCCGCGACCTGGTGCGCGGCGCGGTGGATATCCTGTTCGCCAACGAGACCGAGATCACCTCGCTGTATGAGGCCAACAGCTTCGAGGCGGCGATGGAAGCGGCGCGGGGCGATGTGGGACTGGCGGCGCTGACACGAAGCGAGGCCGGCAGCGTGATCGTGCAGGGGACCGAGACGATCGTGGTCGCCGCGGCGCCGTGCGCGGTGGTGGATACGACCGGGGCGGGGGATGCGTATGCCGCCGGGTTCCTGGCGGGGCTGGCGGCGGGAAGCGGGCTGGCGGTGTGCGGCAAGCTCGGCAGCCTGGCGGCGGCGGAGGTGATCGGGCGGGTCGGCGCGCGGCCAGAGAAGGCATTGCGCGGGCTGGTGGCGGCGCCCTCACCCGGCGCGTAAGGACGCGCCGGGCTTGGTCTGCGTCGCAGCCCAAGCCCGCGCGCGGGAGAAGTGATGACGGTCGGGGTTACACCCGTCGGACGACGTAACATTCCTCCAGCGCCGTGACGATCTCCGCCGCGTGCCCGGGGTCGCGGGCTTCCACCATCACCTCCAGCTCCGCCGCCTGGACCGAGGCCGCCGCGAACAGCCGCTGATGCGAGACCTCGATGATATTGCCGCCGCGCCCGCCGATTCGGGTGGCGATATCGGCCAGCACCCCGGGGCGATCCGGGATCTGCATGTGCAGCCGCAGCAGCCGGCCGTCGCGCAGCAGGCAGCGCAGCAGGACGTTGGACAGGATCCGCGCGTCGATATTGCCGCCGCAGACCGGCACGCCGACATGCCTGCCGGCGAAGCGCTCGGGGAACGCCAGCAGGGCGGCCAGCGCCGCGGCGCCGGCGCCCTCGGCCACCACCTTGGCGCCTTCGGCCAGCAGCCCGATCGCCTGCTCGATCGCGCGTTCCGGCACGACCAGCACGGGGATGCCCAGGCTCCGCAGCACGGCGAGCGGCGCCTCGCCGACGTCGCGCACCGCGATGCCCTCGGCGATGGTCGGGCCGCCGACCGAGACGGGCTCCCCGGCCAGGCGCTGGGCCATGGCGGCGTAGCCTTCCACTTCCACGCCGAACACCGCGATTCCCGGGTTCAGGCCGAGCGCGGCGACCGCGCAGCCGGCGAGCAGGCCGCCGCCGCCCACGGGGATCACCAACGTATCGATCCAAGGCGCGTCTTCCAGCAGTTCAAGCGCCAGGGTGCCCTGCCCGGCCATCACCGCCGGGTCGTCATAGGGATGGATGAACACGAGGCCGCTTTCGGCGGCGAGCGCGTGGGCGTGGGACGCCGCCTCGGCCAGGGTCTGGCCGTGCAGCACCACCTCGGCCCCCCAGGCGGCGGTGCGGGTCACCTTGGTCGCCGGCGTGAAGCTCGGCATCACGATGGTCGCGGCCACGCCCAGCCGGGCGGCGTGGCGGGCAACCGCCTGGGCGTGGTTGCCGGCCGACATCGCGATCACGCCCCGGGCGCGTTCGTCGGCGGTCAGCAGCGCCAGCCGGTTGGCCGCGCCGCGTTCCTTGAACGCGCCGGTCACCTGGAGGTTGTCGAGCTTGAGCACCACCTTCGCGCCCGCGGCGCGGGAGACGGCGTCGGAGACGAAGGCCGGCGTGCGCAACACCGCGCCTTCGATGCGCGCCGCCGCGTCGCGGATATCGGCGAGCGTGATCACCCCGCGCCGGCTCAGGAAAAGCGGATTTCGAGGATCTCGTACGACCGGTCACCCCCGGGCGTGGGCACCGAGACGGAATCGCCCACCTTCTTGCCGATCAGCGCCTTGGCGAGCGGCGAGGACACCGAAAGCCGGCCCAGCTTGATATCGGCCTCGTGCAGGCCGACGATCTGGTAGTTCGATTCCCGCTCGGTCTCCTCATCGACCAGGCGCACCAGGGCGCCGAATTTCACGTGCTCCCCGGAGAGCGAGGCGATATCGATGACCTCGGCCGAGCCGATGACCTCCTCCAGTTCGGCGATGCGGCCCTCGATGAAGGACTGGCGTTCGCGCGCGGCGTGGTATTCGGCGTTTTCGGACAGGTCCCCGTGCGCGCGGGCCTCGGCGATCTGGCGGATGATCGACGGGCGCTCGCTGCTTTTCAGGTGGCGGAGTTCCTCTTCCAGCCGTTGCAGGCCGGGGGCGGTCATGGGGAACTTCTGCACGGGCGCGGAATCCTCATCAGGAGCGTGGCCGGGATATGACAAGACCCCCCGGCGGCCGGGCCATGCGGGCCCGGTCGCTCGGGAGGGTCAGAACGATCCGCGAAAATAGGATTGCAGGGGCGCCACTTCAAGCGTTCCGGCCCGCAAGGCGGCGATCGCGTGCACCGCCGCCTTCGCGCCGGCCATGGTGGTGTAGTGCGGCACCAGGTGGGTCAGCGCGCCGCGGCGGATCGCGTAGCTGTCCGCCACCGATTGCGCGCCGGAGGCGGTGTTGACCACCAGCTGCACCTCCCCGGACAGGATCGCATCGACGCAATGCGGGCGGCCTTCCAGGACCTTGTTCACGACGCCGACGGCCAGGCCCGCCTCGCGGATGGTGGCGGCGGTGCCGCGGGTGGCGAGCAGGGCGAAGCCCATCTCCGTCAGCCGGCGGGCGAGGCCGGGCACGCCGCGCTTGTCGCCGTCCTTGACCGAAAGGAACACGGTCCCGGCGGCGGGCAGGATCACGCCGGCGCCGAGCTGGGATTTGGCGAAGGCGCGCTCGAAGCTGGAATCGAGGCCCATGACCTCGCCGGTGGATTTCATCTCCGGCCCCAGGATCGTATCGACATTGGGGAAGCGGGCGAAGGGGAAGACCGCTTCCTTGACCGCGACATGCGGGGCGATCGACTGGTCATCCAGCCGGAACTCGGACAGCTTCGCGCCGGCCATCACGCGCGCGCCGATCTTGGCCACGGGCACGCCGGTGGCCTTGGCGACGAAGGGCACGGTGCGGGAAGCGCGCGGGTTCACCTCCAGCACGTAGATCGTGTCGTCCTGGATCGCGTATTGCACGTTCATCAGGCCGACCACGTTCAGCGCGCGGGCCATCGCCTCGGTCTCGGCCTTGAGCTCGGTGACAGTGGCGGGCGACAGCGTGTAGGGCGGCAGGGCGCAGGCGGAATCGCCGGAATGGATGCCGGCTTCCTCGATATGCTCCATCACGCCGGCGACATAGACGGTCTCG
>JAKAZN010000090.1 GCA_021815835.1 Pseudomonadota bacterium | reverse complement strand
TAGCCCGCCTCCGCGACCGCACCCGCCACCCGCGCGCCGGCGGCCAGCGCGGCCCCCAGCCGCCCGGCCCGGCGCGCCGCGGCGTAGGCGCGCGGCGTGAGGCCGGTGCGGGCGCGGAAGAGGCGCAGGAAATGGAAGCGCGAGTAGCCGGCCCGGCGCGCCATCGCCTCCAGGCTGGGCGGGGTTTCCGCCGCGTCCAGGGTGGCGCAGGCGTCGCGGACGACCTCGGCGATCAGCCGCGCGCCGGCGCCGGTGGGGTCGCAGCGCTTGCAGGGGCGGAAGCCCGCGGCGGCGGCGGCCTCGGCGGTGGCGAAGAAGCGGGTGTTGCGCCGCAACGGGGGCGGGGATGGGCAGCCGACGCGGCAGAATATTCCCATGGTGGCGACCGCGTAGAAGAAATCGCCGGGCGCGCGGGCGAGCACGGCCTGCCAGCGGGGCTCGTCGGTTTCGTTCGGGGGGGAGAGGGTCTGGTCCATGGCGGGAGAGTGCCGCGGCGGACGGGGGCGCGCCATCCGCGGATTGCGCTGGTTCATCGCAACCGGCACCGAACCTCCGTGCCCTCCATGGTCCTCGCCTGCTTCCTCCATGAGAAACAAAAAGGCCACCCGCAATCCGGATCCCGCACCAGGACACACCCACCCACAGCCCCATGCACCGCCCGGAACGAATCGCCCGCCGCTCACCCCCCGTTCGGCTGCCGCAACGTCGCCAGCAGCGCCGGCACGAACACCAGGGTCGCCAGCAACGTCGCCCCCAGGCTCACCAGCAGCAACACCCCCATGCTCGCGGTCCCCGGGTGGTGCGACAACGCCAGCGAACCGAACGCCGTGCCCGTCGTCAGCGCCGAAAACACGATCGCCCGCGCTGTCGCCGAGCCCAGCAGCGCATACCGCCCATCGCGCCAGTTCATCACGAAGTAGATATTGAACGCCACGCCCACGCCCAGCAGCAGCGGCAGCGCGATGATATTGGCGTAATTGAGCGGCAGCGGCACCACCACCGCCACCAGCAATGTCGTCAGCGCCGACAACACCAGCGGCGCCAGCACCAGCGCCACATCGCGGGGGCGCCGCAGCGCCAGCGCCAGGATCGCCGCGATCGCCGCCAGCGCATAAAGTGCCGCTGACCGGAACGAATCGACGATCGTCCGCGAGGTCGCCACCACCGTCACCGCCGGCCCGCCCGCCGCCGGCGCCACCGCGCGCACCTGGGCCACGAACGCGTAAAGCCCCGCGCTGGTGCCGCTGAGCGCGGCCTTCGGCACCACCTGCACCCGCGCCCGCCCATCCGCCAGCACCCAATCGCGCCGCAACGCGGGCGGAATATCCGCGAGCCCCGCCGGCCTCGCGTCCAGCGCCGCGCGGAGTTGCGCGATCTCCCCCGGCAGGAACCGGGTCAGCGCCGCGTTCGCCGCCATCAGCACCGCATCCGGCGCGACCGCGAGACGCCGCAAATCCCCCGCGACCGGCCCCAGCGCCGCAAGCGCGGCCGGATTGGCGAGCGCCGGGGTGATCTGCGCCAGCGCCGTCCGCGCCGCCAGGCGGATCTGCCCCGCGGTCGCCGGCACCACCGGGGCGAGCGGGGTCAAGGTGGGGCCAAGGATCCCCGCCGCGTCGGCGACGATGGCAAGCTTCGCCGCCTGATCGCGGGGAATGAAACTGCCGATCGTGCGCACCGCCGCGACCGTCGAGAGCCCGTCGAGCTTGCCGGCCAGCGCTTCGGCGGCCGGAATGTTCGGCGCCAGGATGTCGATCGTGAACGGGTTCGTGACCGGCGATCCCATCAGATCGCGCAACGTCTCCATCGCCTCGGTATGCGGGTTCTTGGTGTGCAGCGGATTGGCATCGAATTGCAGGAATGGCGCGGCGATCGCGCCGGCCAGCGCCAGGGCCGCGAAACCCGCCAGGATCGGCCGCCGCCAGCGCCGGACCAGCGGATCGAGCGCCACCGCCCAGCCGAATCCCACCATTCCCCGCTCCCCCGCCGGACGGAACAGCGCGATGGCCGCCGGCAGGAAGCCCAGGGTGCAGGCAAACGCGATCAGCATCCCCACGCCCGCGATCAGCCCAAGCTCCGCCACGCCCACGAATTCCGTCGGCACGAAGGCCAGGAACCCCGCCGAGGTCGCCACCGCGGCGATCAGGATCTGCACGCCGGCGCGCGCGGCGGTGCGACGCATGGCCTCGGCCGGATCGGCGAACTCGAAGCGGCGCTCGCGGTAGCGGACGCAGAACTGGATCGAGAAATCCACCGCGATGCCGACGAACAGCACCCCGAAGCCGACCGAAACGAGATTGAGCGTCCCCACCGCGACGGCGGCGAAGAACAAGGTGAGCGACAGCCCCAGCAGCAAGGTCATCAGGATCGGCACGATCAGCCGCCAGCTCCGCACCGCGAGCAGCAGCCACAAGGTGATCAGCGCCACGCTGCCGATCAGCCCGACCTCCATGCCCTGCGCGACGGAGGCGAATTCCTCGTCCGACAGCGCGATCTGCCCGGTGATGCGCACCCGCGCCGTGCCGTCGCGCACGAAGGGCAAGTCCGCCGCGATGGCGCGCGCAGCGCGCGTGGCCGTCCCACCCGGCTCCAGCGCGCCGTAATCGAGCCGCGGATGGACCAGGACGAAGCGGTACCGCCCGGCGAGCTTCGCCGCCTCCCCGCCCAGCAGGCTCTGCCACGACAACGGCGTGGGATGCCCCGCGAGCACGCCGGCCAGCGCCTGGTGGAACGCCCCCAGCGCCGGCGCATAGGGCGCGAGATCGACATGCTCGCGCTGCACCCCGAGCCCGATCAGCGCCAGTGCCGAGAACAGTCCGCGCGCCGAAGGATCCGCGACCAGCTGGCCGATGAAGGGCTGGGCGTCGATCGTGCGGTCCATCAGCGCGCGCAGCTTGGGCACCGACAGGAAGAGCAATCCTTCCCGCTCCAGATAGGCGGAGCGATCGGGCTCCGTCACGTCGCGGAACCGCGCCGGATCGGCGCGCAGCCGCAGCGCGAGCGCGTGCGCGGTCGCGTCCGCTGCCTCCGGCGCGCGCGCGTCGATGACGAAGACCAGCAGGTTGTTGAACTGGGGAAACGCGCGGTCGAGCGCGATCTCGCTCTGTCGCCAGGGCAGGCGGGCGGAGAACAACTGGTCGGTATCGGTGCTGACGCCGAGATGGCCGGCGGCATAGAACACCGCGAGCACGGCAAGAACAACGCCACCCAGGACGGTCAGGGCGGCGTGGCGGCGGGACGCATCGGCGAGGCGGACGAGCAGGCGGGCGATCGGCATGGCCGGCGTGATAACCGCTTCGCGCGCGCCGGTCCACGCGCCGGACGGGGGGTTCGCAGACCCCCTGGTTGGGGGCAGACTGCGTGCCTGTCCGGGAGAAGCTCGCCATGTCCGCCACCATCGCCCCGCCGCCCGTTGCCGCGCGCACGCGCCCGCCCTTCCGCGCCGATCACGTGGGCAGCCTGCTGCGCCCGAAGCGCCTCGCCGCGGCGCGTGCGGCGCACAAGGCGGGCACCCTGGACGCGGCGGCGCTGCGGGCGATCGAGGATGGCTGCATCGTCGAGGCGATCGCGCGCCAGGAAGATCTCGGGCTGCGCGCCGCGACCGACGGGGAATACCGCCGTGCCTATTGGCACTACGATTTCGTCTCTGGCCTGCAGGGCGTGGAACTCTATGAGCCCGAACAGAAGATCGCCTTCAAGGGCGCGATCCTGCCGCACGCGCTGCGCGTGAATGGCCCGATCCGCTACACCAGGCCGATCATGATCGACGATTACCGCTTCGTCGCCGCGCACGTGAAGACCGCGATGGCCAAGCAGACGATCCCGTCACCCTCGGTCGTGCATTTCCGCGGCGGGCGCGACGCGATCGACCGCGCCGCCTATCCGGACATGGACCGGTTCTTCGCCGATCTCGGCATCGCATATCGCGGCGCGGTGGATGGCTTCGCCGCCGCCGGCTGCCGGTATCTGCAACTGGACGAGGTGTATATCGCCTATCTCTGCGATCCCGAGCAGATCGCCGGGCTGCGCGCGCGCGGCGAGCACGCCGAGGGGTTGCTCGATCGCTACGCCGATCTCATCAACCACGCGATCGGCGGGCGGCCGGCCGACATGACCATCTCCATGCATCTCTGCCGCGGCAATTTCCGCTCCACCTGGGTCGCGTCGGGCGGCTACGAGCCGGTGGCGGAGACCTTGTTCAACAAGATCGACGCCGACGCCTATTTCATGGAATACGACACCGACCGCGCCGGCGGCTTCGAGCCGCTGCGCTTCGTCCCGCGCGGGCGCAAGCTTGTTGTGCTGGGCCTGATCACCAGCAAGTCGGGCGCGCTGGAGACGAAGGACGAGCTGAAGCGCCGGATCGACGCGGCCAGCAAATACTTGCCGCTGGAGCAGCTTGCGCTCAGCCCGCAATGCGGCTTCGCCTCCACCGAGGAGGGCAATACGCTGTCGGAAGAGCAGCAATGGGCGAAGCTGCGGCTGTGCGTGGAGGTCGCGCGCGAGGTCTGGGGCAGCGTGTAGCCGTGTGGGGTCACGCCAGATTGAGCGGCAGCCCCACATAGTTCTCCGCCAGCGCCGTCGCCGCCGCGGTCGATCCCGCCAGGAACGACAATTCCGCGAGCTGCACCCGCCGGTCGAACGGCGACTGGTCGGCGAAACGATGCAAGGTGGAGGTCATCCACCAGGAAAACCGCTCCGCCTTCCACACCCGATCGAGGCAGGTCGCGGAATACGCATCCATCCCGGCCTGGTCGCCATCGCGGAAGAACCGCTCCAGCGCGCGCGCCAGCACCGCGACATCGGCCGCCGCGAGATTGAGCCCCTTGGCCCCGGTCGGCGGCACGATATGGGCGGAATCGCCGGCCAGGAACAGCCGCCCATGGCGCATCGGCTCGGCCACGAAACTGCGCATCGGCGTGACGCCGCGTTGCAGGATCGGGCCCTGGTTCAAGGTGAATCCCTCATGGGCGCTGCGGGCGGCGAGCTCGGACCAGATGCGGTCGTCCGACCAGGCTTCCAGGTCCTCATCCGGCGCGCATTGCAGATAGAGCCGCACGATCTCCGGCGAGCGCATCGAAAGAAGCGCGAAGCCGCGTTCGTGATTGGCATAGATCAGCTCGTCGCAGGCGGGCGCCGCCTCGGCCAGGATCCCCAGCCAGGCGAAGGGATAGACGCGGTCGAACAGGGTCAGCGCCTCGGCCGGGATCGATGGCCGGCAGACGCCATGGAACCCGTCGCATCCGGCAATCACGTCGCAGTGCAGCTGATGCGCGGAGCCCGCGTGGCGGAAGCTCACGCGCGGCCGGTCGGTCGCGATATCGTGCACCGCGACATCCTCGGCCTCGAACAGGATCGGCCGCCCAGTGGCGATGCGCGCGGCGATCAGGTCCTGCACCACCTTGTGCTGGCTGTAGACCATCACATGCCGCCCGGTGAGCGCGGTGAAGTCGATCCGGTGGTCGCGCCCGGCAAAGCGAAGATGGATGCCGCGATGGGGCAGCCCCTCGGCCGCCATGCGCGCGCCCACGCCCGCGGCGGTCAGGATGTCCTCGGTGGTATGTTCCAGCACCCCGGCGCGGATGCGATTCTCCACGTATTCCCGCGAGCGCGCCTCCAGGATGACCGAATCGATCCCCGCGCGATGCAGCAGGTGGGCGAGCAGCAACCCCGCGGGACCGGCGCCGACGATTCCGACTTGGGTGCGCATGGTGTGCTCCTGGCGTCCGAGGCCGCGATAGGGACGGAAATCCGCGCCCAGCGCAAGTCCGCCGCCGCGCGCGGGTGTGTCACGGGAATGTCCCCAGGATTTCATATTTCGAAAGTTTGCCGCAGGTAACGGCGAAGTTATTCCGTCGTCACGGAACTGCCACGAGTGCGCCGATGGACCGGCCGGCGGGCCGACGATAAGCGCATGCCCCGACGCGACCGACAACGTAATGGGGTACGAGGAATGCAAGGATCGAACGGCGCCAGACGGCGCCTGCTCGCGGGCGCCGCCATGGGCCTCGTGCTGGCGGCCATGTCCGCCGCGCACGCGCAACAAGCGGTCAACGCCGGCCAGGTGAGCGCGACCGGCGCCGCCGCGGCACCCGCCGGCGCCACCGCGCAACCGACCCACAAGAAGATCTTCCATTCCGCGCAGAGCGTGCGCGTGCTGGGCCGCGGGCAGATGGATTCCGCCGGCCCGGTGGGCGGCGCGGCGCAGGTGCTGTCCTACGCGCCCGGCGCCAACGTCGTCGGCTACGGCAATTCCGGCGCGACCAAATACACTGTCACCATCAACGGGGTGAACCAGGGCTGGGGCGGGTATGGCGGGCATACCGATAACGGCTCGCTCGGGATCACCTTCGACGGCGTGCCGATCGTCGATCCGGCCACGAGCCTGTGGCAATCGCCGACCCTGCCGCAGATGGGCATGATCCAGAACACCAACATCACCTATGGGCCGGGAGATGCGGTGAACCGTTGGTATTCCAACGTGGGCGGCGCGGTCGAGTTCACCCCGGTGCAGCCCACCGCGCTGCCGGGCGGCCAGCTTGAACTGACTTATGGCAGCTACAATCAGAAGAACCTGGATTTCAACCTGCGCACCGGAGACTACCACGGCTGGTCCGCCGTGCTGGCCGGCGGGCTCGGCAACGGCGACAGCTTCCGCAGCGCCTCCGACGGATTCAACAGCCCGTCCGAGGATTACGCGATCTTCCTGAAGCTGACGAAGACCTTCGCCGCCGGCAGCATCGAGTTCGGCGCCTACGACGCGCGCAGCGGCGGCTATCGCGCGCAGGTGATCCCGACCACCGCCAATGCGGCGATCACGACCACCGGGGTCGCCGGCGGGCCGCTCTATAGCCAGCAGACATCGGGCTATTACAGCACGCTGCCCTTCGCGAGCTACGACAAGAAAGACTTCAACGCGATGTGGCTGCTGTACGGGCGGGAGACGGTCCGCCTGGACGACACCACAACGCTGCGTAATTTGACCTGGTACATGCACATCGAGCGGCTGCATTCGCGCCTGACCGATGTCTATAACCCGGGGCCGCAGCAGAACGAGTGGAACAACCCGCACACCGACACGATCGGCGACAAGCTCTGGCTGACCGAGAAGCTACCCTTCAACACCGTC
>JAKAZN010000089.1 GCA_021815835.1 Pseudomonadota bacterium | reverse complement strand
GCCCTCGCCCGCCTGCTCGCCGCCCCCGCTCACCTGGACCTGGCGGAAGACGTGGTGCGCGATGCGCTCGCCCCCCGGACCGGGAATCCGGTCTTCATGACCGGTGCGGCGTTGCTGCCAGATCGGGCGGACATCGCTTGGACCGTCGCGCGAATGGTCGAGGCCGGCCATCTCGATCCGGCGGGGACGGATCCCGATCTGTCTATTATCGCATCATAGCAATAGATCAAATTTTGATCTAAAACGCAAATATTCATCTCTTCTTGAATAATTAGTACGCATAGACTTTCTTTCGAAGCCGAACAGCGCATGAATTGCCCACATGTTGCACTTGGCATCGATTTTGCTTCGATAAGACCGCATGGCGACATGCGGCTCCGGGCCAAGGGCGGCGCGAGGCTAGTGCGGGCATTGCCCATTCTTGATCGATCGCGCGCCAATGGGGGCCGCATCGCGGATCACAGGATTCGCGGGAGTGCGACCATGCATAGCACCACGGAAAAGTCGTTTCTGAAATCCGGCCATCTACCCACCCTCTTCGCATCGTTCCTCTATTTCGATGCCAGCTTCATGGTCTGGGTGCTGCTCGGTCCGCTCGGTGTGCAGATCGGCCGGACGCTGCATCTCGATCCCGCGCACAAGGGGCTGATGGTCGCGGTTCCGGTGCTGGCCGGTGCCCTCCTGCGGATTCCGAACGGATTGTCGGTCGACCGCTTCGGCGGGCGGCGCACCGCGATCGTGGCGCAGTTCATCGTCATCACCGGCCTTCTCCTCGCCTGGGCGACCGGCCTGCCAAGCTACGGCTCGGTGCTGGCGCTGGGGCTCGTCCTTGGCCTCGCCGGCGCATCCTTTGCGGTTGCTCTGCCGCTCGCATCGCGCTGGTATCCGAAGGAGCATCAGGGAACCGCCCTTGGCATCGCGGGCGCGGGCAATTCGGGCACTGTGCTTGCCGCCCTGTTTGCCCCGGCGCTCGGCCTCGCTTTCGGCTACGCCAGCGTCTTCGGCATGGCGGCGGCGATCATGGTCGTCGTGCTGTGCGTCTTCTCGATACTCGCGAAAGACAGCCCGGCCCATCCGGCGCCGCAGAGCCTCGGCGCCTATCTCCGCGTGCTGCGGCTCCACGACACGTGGTGGTTCATGCTGTTCTACAGCGTCACTTTCGGCGGTTTCGTCGGGCTCGCGGCATCGCTGACGATCTATTTCCATACCCAGTACGGCCTGGCTGCGGTCAACGCCGGCTACGCCACGGCGGCCTGCGTCTTCGTCGGATCGTCGGTGCGGCCGCTCGGCGGCTGGCTCGCGGATCGGATCGGCGGAATCGCGGCACTCTCGATCTTCTATGTCGTCGCCGCGGCCACGCTGGCTCTGGTTAGCATCGGCCTGCCGGACCTCGCCCTCGCCCTTGCTGCCTTCGTCCTCGCGATGCTCGCCCTTGGGATGGGCAACGGCGCGGTGTTCCAGCTCGTGCCGATCCGCTTCGGCCGCGAGATCGGGGTAATGACCGGCCTGGTCGGCATGGCCGGCGGGGTCGGTGGATTCTACCTCGCCTCCAGCCTCGGCTTTTCGAAGCAGTTCACCGGCTCCTACCAGGACGGGTTCCTGGTCTTCGCCGCCCTCGCGCTCGTCGCCTTCGCCGGGCTGATGACGGTGCGTCGCCGCTGGCGCGCGGATTTCACCTCGCCCCCCGGCAACGGCACCGTCCGGATCTGAAAGGAACGAACGCCATGCATGGCACCACCCTCTCGCGGCCGCGCCTCGTCGTCGTCGGTAACGGTATGGCCGGGATGCGGACGGTCGAGGAAATCCTCGCCATCGCGCCCGGCATATTCGACATCACCGTGTTCGGCGCGGAACCCCACCCGAACTACGACCGGATCATGCTCTCGCCGCTTCTCGCAGGCGAGAAGCGGTTCGAGGATATCGTCCTTAATGACTACGACTGGTACGCTAGCAACGGCATTCGCCTCATCGCCGGCGAGCATGTCGACTGGATCGACCGCGCGCGCCGGATCGTGCGAGGTGCCGCCGGCACCGAGGCGCCCTACGACCTGCTTCTGCTGGCGACAGGCTCCAGCCCGTTCGTCCTGCCGATCCCCGGGGCGGAACTTGATGGCGTGCAAACCTTCCGCTCCGTCGCCGATGTCGGGGACATGCTGGCAACCGCGCGGCCCGGCGCGAAGGCGGTGGTGATCGGCGGCGGGCTGCTCGGGCTGGAGGCGGCGCACGGGCTCGACCTGCGCGGCGCCGAAGTGACGGTGATCCACCTGATGCCGACCCTGATGGAGCGCCAGCTCGACGCTTCCGCTGCCCATCTGCTCAAGCAGAACCTCGAGGCGCGCGGAATGACGATCCTGACCGGCACCGAGACCGCCGCGTTCATCGGCGACGACCGGGTGCGCGCGGTCCGGCTGAAGGACGGGCGGGAAATTCCCACCGACCTCGTGGTGATGGCCGTCGGTATCCGTCCGAATGCAGGCCTGGCCCGGGCGACCGGTCTCGAATGCAATCGTGGCGTGATCGTCGACGATTTCCTGCGGACCTCCGATCCCGCGATCTTCGCGATCGGCGAATGCGTCGAGCATGACGGCAAGGTCTTCGGCCTGGTCGCACCGATCTGGGAGATGGCCCGTGTCGCCGCGCGGGCGATGACCGGCACGCCGGGGATCGGATTCACGCCGGCGGCCAGCGTTACAAGGCTCAAGGTCTCGGGCGTGGAGATGGCCTCGGCCGGCGCCTTCCTCGGCGATTCCGGCACCGAGGACATCGTGCTGCGCGACGGCGCGCGGGGGACCTATCGCCGGCTCGTCCTGCGAGAAAACCGGATCGTCGGCCTCGTCGCCATTGGCGATGCAAGCGACGCCGCCTGGCATTTCCAGCTCCTGAAGGACGGGACCGATATCGGCGAGATCCGCGACAGTGTGATCTTCGGCCCCCTCGCGGACGGACCGGCCGACCCCGACGCCGCCGTGATGGCCCTGCCGGACGGTGCGGAAATCTGCGGCTGCAACGGCGTCTGCAAGGGGACGATAACGAGGGCGATCAAAGCGTTCGGCCTCGCAAGCGTCGATGACGTGCGCGCGAGGACCAAGGCGTCCTCCTCGTGCGGTTCCTGCACAGGCCAGGTCGAGGCGCTGCTGCGCGCCGCCCTCGGCACGGAGTACGCACCCGCGACGGTCAAGCCGGTCTGCAAATGCACCGGTCTCGACCATGGCGAGGTGCGCAGGCGGATCGTCGGCGGCAAACTGAAATCAATCCCGGCGGTGATGCAGGCGCTGGAATGGAAGACCCCGGACGGCTGCCATGTCTGCCGCCCGGCGCTCAATTTCTACCTGCTCTGCGCCTGGCCGGGCGAATACGTTGACGACGCCCAGGCGCGCTTCGTCAACGAGCGGATGCACGCGAACATCCAGAAGGACGGCACCTTCTCGGTGGTCCCGCGCATGTGGGGCGGCGTGACCAACGCGCGCGAACTGCGCGCGATCGCCGACGTGGTGGACAAATTCGACATTCCGGAGGTCAAGATCACCGGCGGCCAGCGCATCGACATGCTCGGTGTGAAGCGCGAGGACCTGCCCACGGTCTGGCGCGACCTGAACGCCGCCGGCCTGGTGTCCGGCCACGCCTACGGCAAGGCGTTGCGGACTGTGAAGACCTGCGTCGGCTCGGAATGGTGCCGCTTCGGCACCCAGAACTCGACCCGCATGGGCATCGCGCTGGAAAAGATGAGCTGGGGCTCGTGGCATCCGCACAAGGTGAAGATGGCCGTCTCCGGCTGCCCGCGGAACTGCGCCGAGGCGAGCATCAAGGATTTCGGCGTGATCGCGACTGAGGCCGGCTGGGACCTGCTGGTCGGCGGCAACGGCGGCATCCGCCTGCGCGGCACCGACCTGCTGTGCAAGGTGACGACAGAGGCCGAGGTGCTCGAATACTGCGCCGCCTTCCTCCAGCTCTACCGCGAGGAGGCCCATTACCTCGAGCGCACCGCGCCCTGGATCGAGCGCGTCGGGCTCGACTATGTGAAGCAAGCCGTCGTCGAGGACGAGGACAACCGCAAGGCTCTCGCCGCCCGCTTCCTGCATGCCCAAACATTCGCCCAGGCCGATCCCTGGGCTATGGAGTCGGCCGCGGCCGCCGGCGCGAAATTCACCCATGTCGCGGAGCTTACGTGATGGACGCGATCATGACCGATACCGGCTTCGTCGATGTCGCCGCCCTCGACGACATCCCCCAGCGCGGCGCCCGGACCGTGGCGACCGCGCACGGCGATGTCGCGATCTTCCGCACCGGCGACGACGCCGTCT
The DNA here is from genome assembly GCA_021815835.1 of Pseudomonadota bacterium. Taxonomy (GTDB): domain Bacteria; phylum Pseudomonadota; class Alphaproteobacteria; order Acetobacterales; family Acetobacteraceae; genus JAJZVS01. The sequence goes on along the minus strand of JAKAZN010000089.1, from coordinate 2,825 downwards.
TCGCCCTGCGCGATTCCTGCCCGCACAGGGGCGGCAAAATCAGCCACGGCATCGTCCACGGCCATGGCGTCACCTGCCCGCTGCACAACTGGGTGATCGCGCTCGCGACCGGTGCGGCTGAGGGCGAGGCGGCCGCCTCCTGCGTCCCGCGCTTCCCGGTACGCGTGGCCGAGGGACGCGTGCTGCTGGACGTCTCCGCTCCGCTGGCGCCGGCATGAACACGACCTGTCCCTATTGCGGCGTCGGTTGCGGGCTGATTGCCGGCGAGGGGACAATCGCTGGCGACCCCGCCCATCCGGCTAATCGCGGACGGCTCTGCGTGAAGGGCGCGAAACTCGCGGCCACGCTCGACGACCGGGAGCGACTGCGGACGCCGATGGTCGGCGGGCGCGAGACCTCCTGGAGCGCGGCGCTGGATGCAGCGGCGGACGGCTTCGCGCGGGCGATCGCCGCGCACGGGCCGGACTCCGTCGCCTTCTACGTGTCCGGACAGTTCCTGACCGAGGATTACTACGTCGCCAACAAGCTGATGAAGGGGTTCATCGGCAGTGCCAATATTGACACCAATTCCCGGCTTTGTATGGCGTCCGCGGTGGCCGCCCACCGCCGGTGCTTCGGCGAGGACCTCGTCCCGGGGATCTACGAGGATTTCGACGAGGCGGAACTGATCATCTTCGCCGGCTCGAACGCCGCATGGTGCCATCCGGTCCTGTTCCAGCGCGCACTTGCCGCCCGGGCGACGCGCGGGACGCGGATTGTCGTGATCGATCCCCGCCGTAGCGCGACCGCCGAGTTCGCCGACCTGCACCTCGCCGTGCGCCCCGGCGGCGACCTCGCCCTATTCTGCGCGCTGCTCGCCGCCTGCGCGGACCGCGGCGCGCTCGATCGCGACTACATCGCGCGGCACACCGCCGGGTTCGGCGCCGCGCTGGCCGCCGCGCGGCAGGCCGAGCACGGGATCGATCCCGCCGCGTTCGAAACCCTCGCCGGCTGGGTCGCCGCCACCCCGCGCATGGTGACCGCCTTTTCGCAGGGCGTGAACCAGTCCGAGACGGCGACCGACGCAATCGGCGCGATCCTGAACCTCCACCTCGCCACCGGACGGATCGGCCGGCCCGGCGCCGGACCGTTCTCGCTGACCGGCCAGCCCAACGCGATGGGCGGCCGCGAGGCGGGCGGCCTCGCCAACCAGCTCGCCGCGCATCTCGGCTTCGACGACCCCGACGACCACGCGACGCTCTCCGAATTCTGGGGCGCCCCCAACCTCGTGCGCCGGCCCGGGCTGAAGGCGGTCGACCTGTTCCGTGCCGTCGCCGACGGCAAGATACGCGCCCTCTGGATCGCCGGCACCAACCCCGCCGAATCCCTGCCAGCGAGCCTCGACGTGCGCGACGCGCTGTCCCGTTGTCCGCACCTCGTGGTCGCCGATTGCTGGCCCACGGCGACGACCGCCCATGCCCATGTCCTGCTGCCAGCGGCAGGCTGGTCCGAGAAGGACGGCACCGTCACCAATTCAGAGCGCATGATCTCCCGCCAGCGCGCGTTTCGTCCCGCTCCCGGTGCTGCCCGACCCGACTGGTGGATGTTCGCCGAACTCGCCCGGCGGCTCGGCCATGGCGCGGCCTTCGCCTGGGACGGGCCGGCTGCGATCTTCCGCGAACACGCGGCACTCTCCGCTTTCCGCAACTTCGGGCGACGGCGGTTCAATATCGGCGGGCTCGCTGCCATCCCGGATGACGATTACGACGCAATGCGCCCGCTGCGCTGGCCTCTGGCCGGAGATCGCCTCTTCGCCGAGGGAAACTTCCCGACGCCAGACGGGCGGGCCCGCTTCGTCGCCGTATCACCGCTCCGCCGCGCGCGCACGGATTTCACCCTCAATACCGGCCGGCTGCGCGACCAATGGCACACCATGACGCGCACCGGTCGCGTCGCCGAACTGATGGCCCACCAGGATGCCGCGACCCTGGAACTCGCACCGACGGACGCGGCGCGCCTCGGCGTGCTGCCTGGTGATCTTGTCGCCGCCGGGAGCGAAGGGGCGCGCATCGTCTTCCCGGCAGCGATCTCGCCGGGACAGTGCGAAGGTTCGGTGTTCGCCGCGATACACTGGACCGCAGCGCAGGGCAGCGCCGGAAGCGTCAACCGCCTCACCGTTCCGGCGACCGACCCGATCTCCGGCCAGCCGGCCTTCAAGCATTCGCCAGTGCGACTTGCGGCGGTGCCGACGCTCTGGAGGGCCATTGCCATCGGCCGTGCCGCTTCCTGCGCGATGGCAGCTGGCAAACAAGCCGTCTGGTCGCAGGCACTACGCCCGGGCGGGCTGGCGCTGTCGCGCTTCACCGGGTTTGCCCCGCTCGCTGCCCGCAGCGCCGTGGACGCGGCACGGTGGCTGCTGGAGCTGCCGGAGGGTGCCGAATTCCTCGACTACGCCGACCCGACGCGCGGGGTCTTCCGCCTCGCCGTGCTGGACCGGGCCGGCGTCCAGCTCCTTCTCCACGTCGCGCCGGCGGAGCTTGCGCTGCCGGACCCCGAGGCGCTGGAGGCGTTGTTCGCGGCCCCACAAGCAGGAGCCGATCCGACGCTCCTGCTTGGCCAGCCCGCCCGCGCCACCGCGACCCGCGGGCGGCAGGTCTGCGTCTGCAACGCGGTTGCCGAACCCGCGATCCGCGCCGCGATCCGCGCCGGCTGCCGGAGCGTCGAGGCGATCGGCGCCGCCACCGGCGCCGGCACCGGTTGCGGTTCATGCCATTCCGAACTGAAGGGATTTCTCCGCCATGACCTCGTTGCCGCCGAATAGCAAGGCACATCCCGTCATCCTCGCC
>JAKAZN010000088.1 GCA_021815835.1 Pseudomonadota bacterium | reverse complement strand
CAAGTACCCTAAGCCCAGAGTGGAAATCACCGTCTATTACGCGAGGAACCTTGGACTGCTGGGGCCCACCGCGACAAGCTTCGCCAGTTTCAGTGGGCCGGGCGCGGCCATGCCGATCCTCGGCTATCCCGGGCTAGCGCGCAAGGATCAAACCGCGCCGCCGGCCCCGATCATGACCGCGTTGGCCGGGGTTGCGCGCGTCAGTTCGGGCGAACTTGGTGCGATGCGCGCGGGCTTCGCGTTGCCGAACGGAATGACGATCGATTTCGGCTTCATGAGTTCCACCTTCGTGAATGGGGGCGCGAACCCGGTCCAGGCGTTCAACGTCCAGGGCTGGGCGAGTGGAGGCCCCGGCGGGGCCAGCTTCGGTGGGACAACGAGCACGACCAATCTGGGGGTGACCGCAACCGTTCCACTTGCCGCCGGGGGCGTTGGAACACCGGTCTCGACCGCGGTGAATGGCAACATGACGACCATCCAGTCCTGGATCGGCAACTCAGGATTGAGTACTATCATCAGTAATCAGGCAAATAATCAACTGATCCAGCATTTTCAGACGATCGATGTGAATATCAGCGGGCTCAAGGCGATGGTTTCGCAGCAGGTTACGCAATCCATCTTGTCAAGGGCGCTCGATGCTGCTCAAATCTTTCGGGGTCGATGAGGGGAGTAGTCGACGTGGTTATGCGTGAGCCTTCGCGACAACGAAAGCCGCTCGCGTGGCGATGCGGAGCAGCGTTTGCTGTTCTCGTCATGGCGCTGGCGGCTCCGAACCCGAGCTGGGCCGGCGGGGCGACCCAGGACCGGGTGGAAGCCTCGCTGATGGGTGTCGCTACCCTGTCGGCGCCACAGATGGCGGGACAGACGGGGGCAGGTTTGTCCGTTCCGATCACCAAGCCTTCGCTCGGCCAGACCTCCTCGCCCCGGGTGACGCTGTGGGACGAGGCGCCGCAGACCGGGCTTCCGCTCAATCAAGGCCAATCCACGACGACGATGTCAGTGCATGTGGTTCCATAAGCACGCCTGTGGTCGTGGCGGGAGGGATCGGTCGATGTCGGGATCATGGAGCAGAGCGTGGCGCGGGCGCGGCGCGCTCGTGGCCGTCGCGCTCACGCTGGCGGTTGCGGGCTGCGCCGCCAATGAGGGCCAGCCCGGGCAGGGCCAGCCCGGGGCCGTGACGGCCAAGCCGGCGCCGGCTGCTTTCCCTTACGGCCCGCCGCTCAGCCCCCGATATTATCGCACTCTGGTTGTCGGCAACACGTTGTTCCGCCCGCTCCAGGATGGCGCGACAACGGTGATCTTCGTGGCCCCCGACCAGTCGCTGAAGCTGCGCATCCAGGCGCCGAACGGTCAGGTAAGCACCGATACCGGCCGCGAGACCCTGGAGCCCGGCAAGGTGTGCTGGCAATGGCAACGGGCGGGCACGAACTGCTTTCACTACTACTGGAGCGGGCGCCTGCTGACCTTCGTGGACATGGACAACCGAATGCTGCCTGCGCAGTTCCTGGTGCAGAAAGGCAACGCCGAGGGCCTGTAGGTCCCGAGCCACCGGTCCAGGCACACGACTAATCCTTTTGTTGGACAAATGATCGCGCCGAGGCTAGGTTGGACCCGGAACCGTGGTTCGGTCTTGCCGCGCCGCAGTGACCGTGAGGCGACCTGGACCTGGAGGGGGCGGACCAGATGGCGAACGCAAAGGTGGCGCTTTGTCGAACCCGATTCCGCCAAAGTTGGTTGCGGTATTCCGGGCCATTGCTATGCGCGGCGGGCGTGGCGATGCTGGGCGCCGCGGCCCACGCCCAGACGGCCACGCCGCAGGACATCGATTCGCTCCGCAAGGCGATCCGCGAACAAGCACGTGAGCTGCGCGCTCAGGCGCAGCGGCTCAATCAGCAATTGCGGCTTCTGGACGCGCAGCAGCGACAGATCCAGCAGCTTCAGGCCCGGTTGCCGCGCGGAAGGACCGCGGGGGCGGCGGCCCGGGCGGCACCTCCCCCCGCCGCGGCTACTGCGGGAGAAGCGCCGGCAGCGGCGGTTTCCGGCCCGCCCCAAGGGCAGGCGGCGGCGCAGGCTGCGCCGATTCAGAGCCCGACGCCGGAGGCGGTGGAACGTTCCAGAAACCAACTGACGTTGCAAACCTCACCGAGCCTCGCGAACACGGGCGGCGTGCTGACGCCCCGGGGGGCGCTCGTCGTGCAACCGACGTTTCAGTACGACTATTACGCCCAGAACCAGGCGGTCGTGAACGGATTCACGATTGTTCCGGGTATCACCTTCGGCAACGTCAACCTGAACAAGCTGACCCAGGACGTCTATACGATGGGCCTGCGGGTGCGCCTTGGCATCACCGATCGGCTCGAGGTCAACGCCTACATCCCCTACATCGTCACGAACTCGACCACGACGACCTCGCCAGAGACGCCCGGCGCCGCACCCCTGAACGTCAACGCAACCGGGCACGACATCGGCGACATCCAGCTCGGGGCGAGCTATCAGGTCAATGCCGGCACCGGTGGATGGCCGGTGTTCGTCCTGAACCTCCAGTTCAAGACCATCACCGGGACCAGCCCTTTCGACGTGCCGATCTACACCACCGCCGACCCGAACGGTGCCTTCCTGCAGGGGCTCCCGAAGCGCCTGCCGACAGGCACCGGGTTCTACACGCTTACCCCCAGCGTGACGGTGCTATATCCTACCGATCCCGGCGTGTTGTTCCTCAACGTGAAGGGAATCTACAACATTCCCAGGACCGTCGCGGTGCAGAACCCGAGCGGCGGCGCGCCGACATCAACTAGCCTGGCGCCGGGTAACGGCTTCGGCGTGGCATTCGGGATCGGTTTTTCGCTGAACGATCGGACCTCGCTCAGCCTCGGCTACGAGCAGGACTTCTATCTCGCCGCGACCCAGAATGGCCAGTCGATCGGCGGCTCTTCCTATCGGCAGGGCAGCTTCAATTTCGGGCTCGGTTATCGGCTTGACGCCACGCAGGGCATCAATCTCGGTGCATCGATCGGTGTTGGGCCCAATTCGCCGGGCGCCGAAATCGTCCTTCAGTATTCGAAGCGCTTCGACGTCTATTAGGGCGGATCGCGCCCGAGCGATGTTGGGGCGCGCGCGTGTTGCGCGACGCCATGGCCGGTGAAGGGGGGGCGGCCGCTCAATCCATCGCCACGTGCGTCTCTGCCTCCGCCGCGGCCCGCCGCGGCCCGCGCATCAGCATCAGCAGCAGCAGGGTCGGCAGGGTGGTGAAGATCAGCAGCTTGTAATCGTCCATATAGGCGATGATCTGCGCCTGGCGGCTGATCTCCCCGGCCAGCAGCGCCGCCCCGCGCGCGGTCGCGGGATCGTACAGCGGCACCGCCGCCAGCGCGCGGTTGAACGGCGTCACCGCTTCGCCGATCATCGCGTGCAGCCCTTGCGCGTTGCGCGCGAGCAGCGAGGCCGTCACCGACACGCCGATCGCGGCGCCGATATTGCGAAACAGCGCGAACATCGCCGCGCCCTCGGTGCGCAGCGCCACCGGCAGGGTGGCGAAGGCCAGCACCTGCAAGGGCGTGAAGAACAGCCCCAATCCCGCGCCCTGGATGACGATCGCCAGGATCAGCACGCCGCGGGAGACATCGGGCGTCCAGCCGGTCATGATCCAGAACGACCAGCACATCAACAGCAGCCCGACCCCCACCAGCAGCCGCGCATCGAACCGCTGCGCCAGCCGGCCGCTGACGACGATGGTGGCGAGATTGCCGATCCCGCGCGGGGCCATCACCAGCCCCGCGGTCGCCACCGGATAGCCGCCGAGGAGCTGCAGCCACGGCGCCATCAGCGACATCGTGGAGACCAGGATGGTGCCGACCGCGAACATCATCACCGCGCCGGCGGCGAAGTTCACGTCGCGGAACAGGCTCGGGCGGATCAACGGGCGGCGCGCGGACAGCACGTGCACGACGAACAGGTAGAGCCCGAGCCCCGCCAGCACTGCCTCCACCATGATTTCGCGGGCGGAGAACCAGTCGAGTTCCTGGCCGCGGTCCAGCATCAGTTGCAGCGCGCCGATGCCGGTGCCCAGGGCGGCGAAGCCGATCCAGTCGAAGCGCAGCGCGCCCTGGCCGCGCCCACCCGGCATGAACAGCACCAGCCCCGTGGTCGCGAGCAGGCCGAACGGCAGGTTGACATAGAAGACGTAGCGCCAGTTGTACAGTTCCGTCAGGTAGCCACCGAGCGTGGGCCCCAGGATCGGCCCGATCATGACCCCCATGCCCCAGATGGCCATGGCGTAGCCGCGCCTCTCGGGCGGGTAGATGTCGAGCATGGTGGCCTGCGACAGCGGCACCAGCGCCGCGCCGCACATGCCCTGGAGCAGCCGGAACCCGACGATCTGGGTGAGCGTCTGCGCCGCGCCGCACAGCATCGAGGCGATGGTGAAACCGGCCAACGCCGTCACGAACAGCCGCTTGCGTCCGAACCGCGCGGCGAGCCAGCCAACCGGGGCGGTCATGATCGCCGCGGCGATGATGTAGGAGGTCAGGACCCAGGTGATCTCGTCGTAGCTGGCCGAGAAGCTGCCTTGCATGTAGGGCAGCGCGACATTGGCGATGGTCTGGTCGAGCGCCTGGACCAGGGTCGCGCCGATCACGCAGAAGGTGATGATGCCGCGATGGGCGACCGGCATGGCCGCGCCCTGGGTCGTCGCGCTCATCTGGAGCTTCTGCCGCAGGGTCGCGCCTGGTGGCGCGCTGGCTCGACCGCGTGCTCGATCCGTCGCATGGCACTTCCGTTCCCGTGTGCCCGCGATCCGATGTCGGGCGCGGGGCGGAGTATGCCCGATCGCGGCGTTGGGCGCATCCGCGCGTGGGGGATAGCAGGATGGCGCGGGGGGTGGGGGCCGCGTCTGGCGCGCGTCGTCCCGGGATCGGGGTGCCGCCAACCCCCAATCCCGCAGACACCCCGCCCGGTAGCCTTCCCCGGCATGCTCGTGCATCCTTCCCCCGCACTCCCGGGAGGAACCAGAATGACCGGCATGTTGGACGGCAAGAGCGCGCTCATCACCGGCGCCGGCGGCGGCATCGGCCGCGCCGCGGCCCTGATCTTCGCCCGCGAGGGCGCGCGCCTCGCGGTGGCGGACGCCAATCGTGACGCGGCGCAGGACACGGTCGCGATGGTGAACGCGATCGGCGGCCAGGCGATCTCACTGGGTGGGGACGTGACCGACGACCGCGCGGTGCAGGCGATGGTCCGCGCGACGATCGAGGCGCATGGCGGCCTCGATTGCGCATTCAACAACGCCGGCATCGCCGGATACCAGGTCGATGCCTCGGGCAAGCGCACCGCCGAATGGTCCGAGGCGGCGTTCGACCGCATGATCGGGGTCAATCTGAAGGGCGTATGGCTCTGCATGAAGCATGAATTGTTGCATATGCAGGCGCATGGCGGCGGCGCGATCGTCAATACCGGATCGATCGCGGGGCTGGTGGGACTGCCCACGTCCTCGGCCTATGTAGCGGCCAAGCATGGGGTGCTGGGACTGACCAAGACCGCGGCGATCGAATACGCGCCGGAGAGGATCCGGGTGAACGCGGTCTGCCCCGGCTATATCCGCACCCGGATGACCGAGGATGTGATGGCGCGGCGCGGCGATGCGATCCTGTCGATGGTGCCGGCGAAGCGGATGGGTACGCCGGAGGAGATCGCTGAACTGGTGGTCTGGCTGTGTTCGGAGCGGGCGAGCTTCGTGACCGGGGCTTGCTACAACGTCGATGGCGGCTATTACGCCGTGTGAACAGAATTCTCCCCTCCCGCAAGGGGAGGGGAGAGTCCCGTTCGGTCAGAAGCGCAAGCCGATCGTGCCGTAGATCGTGAACGGCGCGCCGGGATAGGCGAGATTGTAGCCCCCCGTGGGCGTGCCGAAATAGCCGCCCGAGGAGACGTATTCGTAGATGTTGTATTGCCGGTTCAGCACGTTCAGCGCGGTCAGCTTCAGATCGAGATACCGCGTGCCGAACCCGCTCGGCAGATGCAGCGGCACCGTCGCCTTCACCGCGAGGTTCAGGGTTCCGTAGGACGGCATGGTCTGGCTGCTGGGCGCGCCCACCGTGTTGTCGAAGATGTGCTGGGTCCCCACGAACTGGACCCAGGCGCGCGGTTCGATCAGCACGCCGTGGATGAGGTAGTCGTAATATGTGCCGACGTTGAACGTCACGTCCGGCACGTAGGACACCGGCGATCCGTTGTAGCTCAGGCCGCCGGTCGTGTAGCTGGTGTATTTCGCGCCCTCGATGGTGGCGTTGCCGAAGACGTGCAGCTGGTAGATGGGGTTGTCGTCCACGAACATGTTCACCCCGTTATAGACCGAGGTGCCGTTGGCCGAGATCGTGTCGCCGTTGGCGAGCGCGGTGTCGATCTCCTGCTTGGCATAGCGCAGGTGGAAATAGGCGGCGCCGGCCAGGAAATGATTGAGCACGCCGAGATGGCGCACATGCACCTTGAAGCCCACCTGGTAGTATTGCGCCAACGCCAGATGATAGCTGGCCGGATCGACCGACTGGAACAGCCCACCGCCGCCGCCCATGCTGGGCGCGCGCGTGGATTCCTGATAGCCGCCGTAGATATTGAGCCAGGGCAGCGGGTTCAGGCTGATATCCAGCGAGGGTTCCACCGCCTCGCGGGTCTGGTGATTGCCGCAGGACGCGCCCTGGTCCTTGGTGTTGCCGGCGGTCGCGGTCCCGGTGGTCAGGCAGTGCGTGCTCAGCACCACGCCGGGAGCGAAGGCGAAATCCTGCAGCGAGCTGTTGGAGTAGTTCACCTGGTAGCCGACGAAGCGGATGCCGGGGATGATGTGCAGCATCCGGATCGGGTGGATGTCGTCCTGCAGGAACAGCGCGGTGTCGTCCTGGTTGTAGTAGGATGAGCGGATCTTGCCGCCGATATTCACCACGCCCTTGTTGCCGCCGTCGGCCGGATTGAAGAAGTTGTTCCGGCTGTTATACAAGGTGTGGATGTAGTACAATCCGGCATCGACGGTGTTGAAGGGCAGCTTCTCGGTCAGCCAGAGCTTGTCGCCGATCGTGTCGGTGTGCGGGTTGTTCCACTCGTTCTGCTGCGGCCCCGGGTTATAGACATCGGTCAGGCGCGAATGCAGCCGCTCGATGTGCATGTAC
>JAKAZN010000087.1 GCA_021815835.1 Pseudomonadota bacterium | reverse complement strand
AAGGCGGCCCATTCACCTCCCGCGCCTATATCAAGGCATGCGCGACCGACAAGAGCGCGCTGCAGGCCTGGATCGTGGCGCGGCAGGGCGCCGGGTTCAGCAAGCGCTGCGCGGTTTGCGGACCGGCGTGACCGAAGGCTTGCGCCCCGAACGAACGTGCTCGGTCTTACGCTTGCCGGCGACCCTTCTCCCGGCGGATACTGCCCGACCGCCCGTGGCCCCACCGGCCCGGTCGCGGGAGGATCGAGATGAACGTCCTGGCGCCGCCCAAGGCCCGCTTGTCGCTTGAGGTCGTAATCGACCTCGTCTGCCCGTGGTGCTTCCTCGGCACGCGGCGGCTCAAGCGCACCCTGCGCCGGCGCCCCGATCTGATGGTGGAGATCGGCTGGCGTCCCTTCCTGCTGAACCCGGACATGCCGCGCGTCGGCATGACCCGCGGCGATTACGTCGTGCGAAAATTCGGCGGCGAGGAGCGGGCGCGCCGGCTCTATGGCTCGATCACCGAGATCGGCCGGGTCGAGGGCGTGGCGTTCCGGTTCGATCGCATCCGCCGCACGCCCTGCTCGATCGACGCGCACCGGCTGGTGCGGCTGGCAGCACAGATCCATCGCGCGGACGTGGTGGTGGAGGCCTTGTTCTCCGCCCATTTCACCGATGGGCACGATATCGGCGATCCCGCGACCCTGGCCGCGATCGGCGCGGCTGCCGGCCTCGATCCCGCGCAGGTGCGCCGGCGGCTGGCCACCGAGGAGGATATCGACGTGATCCACGCCGAAAACCTGCGCGCGCACCGGATCGGCATCAACGGCGTGCCCTGCTTCGTCGTCTCCGGCCGGCACGCGATCGCCGGCGCCCAGGAGCCGGAGGTGATCGAGCGGCTGCTCGATGTCGCCGCGGTCGAAGCGGCCGAGTTCTGATTGCCCGTACGTAAGGATCACGACCCGATGACGAAGACAATGCGCGGTGCCGACATCGTCATGCGCGCGCTGGAGGATGCCGGCTGCACGCGCGTCTTCACCTTGTCCGGCAACCATATCATGTCGCTGTTCGACGCGGCGCTGGAAACCAACCTCGATCTTGTGCATGTGCGCCAGGAGGCGGCGGCGGTGCACATGGCCGATGCCTGGGGCCGGCTTACCGGCACGCCGGGCGTGGCGATGGTCACCGGCGGGCCGGGGCACGCCAACGCGGTGCCGGCGCTGTTCACCGCGCGCGGCCAGGATTCGCCGTTGGTGCTGCTGTCGGGGCATGGCGCGACGACGGAAATCGGGCGCGGCGGATTTCAAGAGCTGGCCCAGGCGGCGATGGCGGCGCCGCTTGCCAAGGCGTCCTGGATGGCAACGCGGACCGAGACCCTGGGCGAGGATGTGGCGCGTGCGTTCCGGATCGCGCGGTCGGGGCGGCCGGGGCCGGTGCATCTCAGCCTGCCGTCTGATCTCCTGGACGCGCAGGCCGTGGCGGGGCGGCAGGTGGCGGCGGATTTCGTTCCGCAGTCGGTAGCACTGACCGCGCCGGCGGCCGATGCGGTGCTGGCGCTGGTCGCCGCCGCCGAGCGGCCGCTGCTGATCGCGGGGCCGTCGCTGGCCACGCGGCGCGGGAGCGAGCTGCTCGCGCGGCTTGGTGCCGCGTGCGGAATGCCCGCCGTGGTGTTGGAAAGTCCGCGCGGCGTCGCGGACGCGACCCTGGGGGCCTTCGCCGCCGTGATCGCGCGCGCGGACCTGATCGTGCTGCTGGCCAAGCCGCTGGATTTCACCTTGAAGTTCGGCGATCTGCCGGGGCCGGCGGAGCGGCGCTGGGCGATGATCGATCCCGAGGGCGCGATCCTGGACCGGGCGACGCGGGAGCCGGCGGCGCGGGTCGCCTTTGCCTGCGTGGCGGACGCCTATCCGGCGGCCGAGACGCTGATCGCCCGCGCCCCCGGCCGGTCCACGCCACGCGCGGCCTGGCTGGCGGAGGCGGGGGCGCGCCTGCACGACCGGCCGGCGTCATGGGAGGGGCTGCGCGGCGCGGCGGGGCGGTTGCATCCGGCCGAGCTGTTCCGCGCCCTGCGCCCGGTGGTCGCGGCCGATCCCGAAACGGTGCTGATCTGCGACGGCGGGGAGTTCGCGCAATGGGGCCAGAGCATGCTCCACGCGCCGCGCCGGCTGATCAACGGCGTGGGCGGCTCGATCGGCGCCTCGCTCCCCTTCGCCGTGGCGGCGCGCTGCGTGGAACCTCGGGCACCCGTGTTCGCGGTGCTGGGGGACGGCACGTTCGGCTTCCACATGGCGGAGTTCGAGACGGCGGTGCGGCGGTCCTTGCCGTTCGTGGCGATCGTGGGCACCGATGCGCGCTGGAACGCCGAGTACAATTTGCAAATCCGCGACTACGGCGCCAATCGCGCGCGCGGCTGCGATCTGGACCGGACCCGCTACGATCTCGTGGCCGCGGCGCTGGGCGGCCATGGGGAACTGGTGGAACGCGCCGAGGACCTGCCGGGCGCGATCGCGCGCGCGATGGCCAGCGGTAAGCCCGCCTGCGTGAACGTGATGATCGAGTCCGCCCCCGCGCCCGCGTTGCGCGGCGACGAGGCCGGCGGATAAACTGATCCACCCGTAACCGAAAGGCTCCCGTCATGGACCCCGACGCGATCGCACGCCTGTCCCGCCCGCGCGGCCTGCCGTTCCGGATCGGCAAGATCGGCCATGTCGCGCTGCATGTCGCCGACGTCGCGCGCTCGGCGCGCTTCTATACGGAGGTGCTGGGGTTCGCGGTCTCCGACGTCTATGGCGATGACCGGATGGAGGGCGGCGCGGTATTCCTGCGCTGCAATCCCGATCACCACGGCATCGCCCTGTTCCGCGCCGATGCCGCGCCGGGCGCGGGGCTGCATCATGTCGCCTTCGAGGTCGCCACATTGGGCGAGGTGCTGCGCGCGCGCGATCATTTGCGGCGCAACGACGTGCCGATCACCTTCGAGGGCCGTCGCCGCGCGGGTTGCCAGATCGCCGTCGAGTTCCGCGACCCGGACGGGCATTGGCTGGAAATCTACTGGAACATCGACCAGGTGGGCAGCGACGGCCAGGTGCGCCCGCCGGAGGAGTGGAAGGGCGTGGCGGGCATCGAGAACGCGATCGCCGATCCGGTGCGCGGCCAGGACACGTCGTTGCCGGCATGACACCCCAGGTCGCGACGACGCCGGTCCTGGAGATCGGCTATCTGGAATACGGCCCCGCCGACGGTCCGCCCGCGATCCTGCTGCATGGGTTTCCCGACGATGCCTGGGCGTATCACGAGGTCGCGCCGGACCTGGCCGCGCGCGGAATGCGCGTGCTGGTGCCCTGGCTGCGCGGCTACGGACCGACGCGGTTCCGCGATCCGGCCACGCCGCGCTCGGGCCAGCAGGCGGCGCTGGGGGCGGATCTGCGCGATTTCATGGACGCACTCGGGATCCGCCGCGCGGTGCTGGGCGGCTACGATTGGGGCGGGCGCGCGGCCTGCGTCGTTGCCGCCCTGTGGCCGGATCGGGTGCGCGCGCTGGTGAGCGTGACCGGCTATAACATCCAGAACATTCCGGCCTCGGGACGGCCCGCGCTACCCGAGCAGGAGCAGCGGTACTGGTACCAGTGGTATTTCCAGACCGAGCGCGGGCGCGCCGGCCTGGCCGCGCACCGGCGCGAGATGGCGCGGCTGTTGTGGCGGCTGTGGTCGCCCAACTGGGCGTTCTCGGATGCCGCATTCGAGCGCACCGCGGCGAGCTTCGACAACCCCGATTTCGTCGAGGTGTCGATCCAGTCCTACCGCCACCGCTATGCGAACGCGCCCGGCGATCCGACGCTGGATGGGATCGAGCGGGCGCTGCAAGCCGCCCCGCCGATCACGGTCCCGAGCGTTATCCTGCACGGGGCGGCGGATGGCGTGACGCCGGCGCCCGATCCGGCCGTCGAGGCCGCGCATTTCACCGGCCCCACGCGCCGGCGCGTGCTGCCCCGCGTGGGCCATTTCCTGCCGCGCGAGGCGCCGGATGCGATGGCCGAGGCGATGGCGGAAGCGGCAGAGATGGCGGGATCGAACTGATTGGCACTACGCCCAGATCGGCTTCGCCGTCGCGGTATCCGGCGGAAAGACCGCCACCGGCACGCCGTTCTGCCATTGCACGATCACCAGCGTTGCCCCCTCCCGCAGACCGGCGGCGTTGAAGCGCAGCCGGTGGCCCGGGAAATAGATCGCCGGTCCGGTGGTGAGGTCGATGTTGCGCAGGCCGTGCTCGATCCCCGGCCGGGTCGGCGCCGCGCCGTGTTCCAGCAGATAGCGCAGCATCATGATATGGCCGTAGGCGAAGATCGATTCCTGGCCCATCCAGGGTTCCTTCGTCCGGTGCTCGAACCGTTCCACCAGCGCCGCGGTGCCGGGGCCGGGCCAGTTGGTCACCGTCGCCATCATGCCCTGGACGATGTCGCGCCCGGTCGTCTTCACGACCTCCGGCGCGACCATGTGCCCGCCTTCGGTGAGCGCGGGCAGATGTTCCGACAGCCCGAATTCGTGCAGCGCATCGAGCAGCAGCTTGTCGTCCGGCACGTTGGACGAGGCGAGCAGCAGCAGATCCGCGCGCGCCGCCCGCAGCGGCTGCACCAGGCCGGACGCGTCGGCGAGCGGCGGGGTATAGGTTGCGTCCAGCACCAGCTGCAAGCCGAGATCCTTCAGCACATGCTCGCGCAGCGGCTTGGTGAAGCTGACCGAGGCCGCGGTATTGTCGCCGATCATCGCCACCCGTTTCGGATGCTTGCCCACCGCGCGCGCCATCGCCAGCAGCGCCGGCACGGTATGCGCGGCCTGGTAGGAGGCGGGGGCGGAGGTATCGAACACGTAGCGGAAGCCGCGCGAGGTGATCGCGTCCGAATAGCCATGCGTGATCCAGGGTAGTTTCGCCCGTTCGCTGACCTCGGTCGCCGCCAGGGTGAAGGTGGAGAGCCAGCAGCCGAGGGCCGCGATCAGCTCCGGGTGGTCGGCGATCATGCGGGTCGCGCCGTCCTTCGCCTTCTCCGCGGTGTCCTGGGTATCGTAGGGCACCAGAACCAGTTTGGCCCCGTGCAGCGCCTTGATCCCGCCGGCGGCGTTCACGTCGGCGATCGCCATTTCCGCGCCGAGACGCTCCAGTATTCCCTCCCGCGCCCAGGGCCCGCTGAAGGGCATCAACATGCCGATCTTCACCGGTTTCGGCGCCGCGCGCGCGATGGCGGCGGCTCCCGTGACGAGGCCGAGACCGATTGCGGTTCTGCGGCCGATCGTTGCCGTGGCGGACATGGGCGATTTCCTCCCCTTGGCCCGCGCGACGGATGCGCGGGCGGTTACGTCTCCTTCGGATCGGCGTCCAGGCGATGGGCGATGCCTTCCAGCCCGGGCGCGGCGGCCGGATAGCGCGCCAGCACCAGGGGATCGTGACCCGGAATGATCGCATTGGGCGCGCTGGCCAGGCGGCGCATGGTGGCATAGCCCGCGAGCGTGTCCTCGTGGCTGTGCAGGATCGGGAAGGCGCGGCCTTCTTCCATGTTGGCGTAGAAATGGCTGGCGTCGGAGGCGAGCACCATCCAGCCCCGTCGCGTCCAGACGCGCAGCACCTGCAAGCCCTTGCTGTGCCCGCCGACGTGATGGACCGAGAGACCGGGGGCCAGATCCTCCGACCCGTCATGGAATGCGACGCGGCCCGCGAACAGCTTGCGGACGATCGCGGTCACGTCGTCTTCCTCGAACGGGCCACGCAACCCGGCATGGCACATGCACCTTCCGGTGCAGTATGCCATCTCCCGGTCCTGCAGATGGTAGCGCGCGCGGGGGAACAGATCGTAATTGCCGCAATGGTCGTAGTGCATGTGCGACAGGATCACGTCGGTGACCGCGTCCGGTTCCACGCCGACCGCCTTCAGCCCGATGGCGGGCGAGCGCAGGAATTGCCGCCCGCGCTTCGCCCCCATCGTTGCGTCGAAGCCGGTATCGAAGATGAAGCTGCCGCTCTCTCCCCCAGGGGGGCCTTTGATGGCCCAGACAAAGTAGTCGAGCGGCATCGGCGCGTCGTGCGGATCGCCGCCGATGAAATTGCCGGACCGCCGCGCGAGCGCGTTATGGGCGTAGCGCACGGCATAGACCTCGTAGGGAGAGAGCGTGCTCATGCTCAGGTGGCCCACACCGCCTTGGCCACCGCCATGTCCTCGGGGAAGACCGTCACCGGCTTGCCGTTCTGCCACTGCACCACGACGAGCTGGGCGCCGACGCGACGGCCCTTGGCGTCGAATTGCAGATGATGGCCAGGGAAATACACCGCCGGGCCGTCGGTGATGTTCATGCCGTGGATCGCGTCGGCCACCTTCTCCCGGTTCGCCACCCCGGCCTTGTTCAACGCCCAGGCGAGGATTTGCACGTGCGAATAGGCGAAGATCTCGTTGTGGCCGAACCACGGATTGCCGGTGCGCTTGACGTAGCGGGCGGACAGCGCGGCCAGATCCTTGCCGGGCCAGTTGGCCAGCCCGATCATGATGTCCTGCAGGATGTTGGCCCCGGTCGTCTTCACCAGCTCCGGCACCGCCCAGTGGCCGCCATTGCCGATCAGCGGCATCTTGTTGCCGGGCATGCCATATTCGCTGAACGTATCGGCCAGCAGCTTGTCGTCGCCGTCGTTGGTGGACAGCAGCAGCACGAAATCGGGCTTCGCCGCCCGCACCGGCTGCACCAGGGTGGTCGCGTCGGACAACGGCGGCGTATAAACTTCGTCCACCACCGCCGTCAGCTTCTCGTCCTTCAGGATATGCGCCCTGATCGGCTTGAGGAAACTGACGGATGCGGCGGTGTTGTCGCCGACGATCGCCACCTTGGTCGGCCGCTTGCCGGTGGTGTCCTGTGCCAGTTTCATCAGGATCGGCACGATCTGGTCCGCCTGCGCGTTCGCGGTGGGCGAAGTCTGGAACACGTAGTGGAAGCCGCGATCGGTGATGGCGTCGGAATAGGACAGGGTCAGCCATGGCAGCTTGGCCCGCTCGGTGACTTCGGTCGCGGCCAGGGTGAACGTGGACAGCCAGCAGCCCATCCCGCCGACCAGGTTGGGGTGCTGCGAGATCATCCGCTGCGCCGCGTCCTTGGCGGTCTCGGCGGTGGCGCCGGTATCCAGCACCAGCAGCTTCAGCTTGGCCCCGC
>JAKAZN010000086.1 GCA_021815835.1 Pseudomonadota bacterium | reverse complement strand
CCCACAAGGCGCTGTGACGATCATGAAGATCGACGAGGTCTCCCTCACGATCTTCACCTGGCCGGGCATTCCCGCGACCCGCTACACCAGCGGGTCGCAGACCGCCGGCGGGTCCAGCACTCTCGGCCTGTTGCGGATCCATACGGATCAGGGGCCGGAGGGCCACGCCTTCCTCGGCACCGCCACCAATCCCGCCACGATGGACGGGCCGCAACTCATCCGCTCGCTCAAGCCGATGCTGCTGGGCCAGGACCCGCTGGAGCGCGAGCGGCTGCACCAGGCGATGCGCCTGCAATCGCGCAATGTCAGCTACCGCGTGATCGGCGCGGTCGATGTCGCGCTATGGGATCTCGCGGGCAAGATCGCCGGGCTGCCGATCCACGCGTTGATGGGCACGCATCGGACCGCGATCGCCGCCTATGCCAGCTCCCAGGTGCTGCCCGACATCGCCGCCTATGTCGATCAGGCGCAGGCGTTCCAGGCGCAGGGCTGGCAAGCCTACAAGATCCACCCGCCGCGCGATCCCGCGACCGACATCAAGGTCTGCGCCGCGGTCCGCAAGGCCGTGGGCGACGACTACCGCCTGATGCTTGATTCCACCTGGTCCTACACCTACCCGGACGCGCTGCGCGTCGGGCGCGCGATCGAGGAGCTCGGCTACTACTGGTACGAAGACCCGCTGGCCGACGAGGATATCTACAACTACGTGAAGCTGCGCCAGAAGCTGGATATCCCGATCCTGGCCACCGAATACCCCGCCGGCGGGCTCGATACCTATCCGATCTGGCTGACCGAGCGCGCCACCGACTACCTGCGCGGCGACATCCCCAACAAGGGCGGCCTCACGCCCATGCTCAAGACCGCGCATCTGGCCGAAGCGTTCGGCCTCAACTACGAAATCCATCACAGCGGCAATTCGCTGAACAATCTCGGCAACCTCCATCTCTGCATGGCGATCCGCAACACCACGATGTTCGAGGTGCTGCTGCCGCACGCGGCGCATAAATACGGCATGGCGGGCGAGCTTGAGATCGACGCCGCCGGCATGCTGGCCGCGCCTACCGGGCCCGGGCTTGGCGCGGCGATCGATTTCGACCTGATCGCGGCGCGGACAGAATCCCTGTTGCGCTGATCCGGCCGAATCGGCTTTAACCGTTCTGCAACTCCGACGGGAATACCCAGGGGCGGCCTGCAACCATCGGATGGGTATGGCGCATCCTGTTCCTCGCATCCTGTCGGGCCTGATCCGCTCGGGGCGCCCGACGGCCCTGGCGGTGGTGGTCGGCGCGGGTGGGCTCGGGGCCGTGAGCGCCGGCTGGTCCGGGGTCGCGCGTGCCCCGCTCGCCATCGCCGCGATCGCGGCCGCCGCCGCGGCGATCGTCCTGCTCCTCGCCCTGCTCCGCCGCCGCGACCGGCTGCTCGCCACCCTGGCCGCGCATGGTCGCGACGCCGTCGCCCGGCTCGACCCGGATGGCCGCATCATCGAGATTTCGGCCGCCAGCCGACTGGTGCTCGGCGCCGAACCGGCGGCGCTCGTCGGCCACGCCCTGGCCTCGCTGTGCCATCCGGATGACGCGGCGATGCTGGGCGCGCTGATCGGTGCCCGCCCGCCGCCCTCCGGTCCCGCCGAGCGGCCGGTCCGGCTGCGGCGCGCCGATGGCAGCTTCCAACCCACCGAGCTTGTCTTCGCCGCCGATACGCCGCGCGGGCTGGTATGTGCGCTGCGCGACGTGACGCGCTGGCAGTCCGCGGTCGCCGCGGCACGGGAGAGCGAGCGGAACCATCAGATGATCGCCGCCCTTGCCGGGGACATGATCGTGCGAGTCCGCCCCGATCGGACGCGGGCCTATGTCTCCCCCTCGGCCGAGCGGGTGCTCGGCCATCCCGCGGCGCTGCTTTATGACATCGACTTCATCGACCTCGTCCACCCGGAGGACCGGGCGCGCGTGGCGGCGGCCTATGCCGCCCTGGTCCAGGACGGTGGGCAGGCCACCTGCCGGTTCCGCATGCACCACCGTACCCGAGGATATATTGCGGTCGAATCGATCTGGACTACCCAACTGGACGACGCCGCCGGCCCGGGCCGCGAGGTGGTGGCGATCGTGCGCGACATCTCCGAGCGCGTGGCGGCCGAGGAGCGCACCGCCTTCCTCGCCCGCCACGATCCGCTGACCGGGCTCGCCAACCGCGCCTTCCTGCGCGAACGCGCCGAGCAGGCCCTCGCGGCCCGCCCCGAGGACGGCGCGGTCGCGATCCTGT
This sequence comes from Pseudomonadota bacterium, assembly GCA_021815835.1. Lineage (GTDB taxonomy): Bacteria > Pseudomonadota > Alphaproteobacteria > Acetobacterales > Acetobacteraceae > JAJZVS01. The sequence continues at coordinate 4,918 of JAKAZN010000086.1, read as the reverse complement.
GCATCGATCTCGACCTGTTCAAGGCGGTCAACGACAGCCTGGGCCACGCCGCGGGCGATCTGTTGCTGTGCGAGGTCACGCGCCGGATCGTCGCCTCCGTGCGCCATACGGATACCGTCGCGCGCCTCGGCGGCGACGAGTTCGCGATCCTGCAACGCGACCTGGAGGCACCGCAGGACGCCACCAGGCTGGCCGCGCGGGTGCTGAGCGCGCTCGCCGCCCCGTTCGCGATCGACGGGGAGACGGTGCCCATTTCGGCCAGCCTCGGCATCGCCGTCGCCCCCGCGCACGGCGCCGACTACGCCACCCTGCTGCGCCGCGCCGATGCGGCGATGTACCGCGCCAAGGCCCAGGGCCGCGGGCGCTGGCAGATGTTCGAGCCGGCGATGGAGCAGCGTCGCGCGGCGCGGGATCGCACCGTGCTCGATCTGCGCCAGGCGCTCGCGCGCGGGGAGTTCGTGCTGCATTATTTGCCCTTCGTGGCGCTGGACGACGGGCGCATCCTTGGCTTCGAGGCGCTGCTGCGCTGGCGCCATCCGGAGCGGGGGCTACTCAGGCCGGGCGCGTTCCTGCCGCTCGCCGAGGAGACCGGCCTGATGGCCCCGATCGGCGCCTGGGTTCTGCACCAGGCCTGCGCCGAGGCGGCGCGCTGGCCGACGCCGCTTGCCATCGCGGTCAATCTCTCCACCGCGCAGTTGCGCGGCAACCGGCTGGCCCAGCGGGTCGGCGCCGTGCTCGCCGCCACCGGGGTGGCGGGGGAACGACTGGAAATCGAGATCGCCGCGCCCATGCTGCTCGATGAGGATCGCGACATCGTGGGCGAGCTGCACCGGGTGCGCGCGATGGGCGCGCGGCTGGCGCTTGACGATTTCGGCACCAGCCACGGATCGCTGCGGAATCTCGGCCGCTTCCCGGTAGACAAGATCAAGCTCGACCGCGCCCTGGTGCGCGGTCTCGCGCACAACCCCAACACGAGGGCGATCGCGCGCGCGGTGGCCGGGCTCGGCCGCAGCCTCGGCATCGAAACCGTGGCCGTGGGGGTGGAAATGCCGACCCAACGCGACCTGCTGCGCGCCGAAGGCTTCACCCAGGCTCAAGGGTTCCTGTTCGCCCGCCCCGCGCCGGCCGAGAGCATCCGCGCCCTGCTGCCCGCCGCCGCGCTGGAGACGGCGGCCTGAGGAGGGGGAGGAAGGAAGGCCAAGGGTCAGCGCGGGGTCAGCGCGCGCCCCTTGGCCTTCCTTCCTCCCCCTCCTCAGGCCAGCGGGTCAGGCGTGGCCGGCGACGGCAGAGAGCAGGAGGGGGTCGATGCGGAGGGTGGCGAGGGCGCGGCGCCATTTCGTGTCGTGGCTGGAATCGAACACGAGCGCTTCCTCGGCGGCGACGTTCAGCCAGGCATTCTGCTGCATTTCGGATTCGAGCTGGCCCGGCCCCCAGCCGGCGTAGCCGAGCGCCAGCAAGCCTTCGCGCGGGCCGCCGCCCTCGGCGATGGCTTTCAGCACGTCGAGGCTTGCGGTCAGGGCCAGCCGCTCGTTGACCCGCAGGCTGCCGTCGCCGGTCCAGTCCGCGGTGTGCAGCACGAAGCCGCGTCCGTTATCCACCGGTCCGCCGGCCCAGAGCCGGATGTGGCGCGCCGGCGGCACCGGGGCGATTTCCAGTTGGCGCAACAATTCCTCGAAGCTGGGGCGCACGAGTGGGCGGTTGATGACGAGCCCCATCGCGCCTTCGTTCGTATGCGCGCACAGGTAGATCACGCTTTGCGCGAAGCGGGGATCTTCCATCGCCGGCATGGCGATCAGGAGCTGGCCGGTCAGGAACCGGTCGGAATCGGCGTCGTCGGCGGGCAGGTGGGGCATACGGACCATCCCGGCAATCTGGTACCGCCCGCGCCGCACTGCAAGCGGCGTGACAGCGCCGGCCGGCCGGGTTAGGAGATTGCCCCCGGTCGGGGAACCGGAAGCGGGGCCGGGCCGTGTCGCGTTGTGTCCCGGGCCGGCCGCCCCACGCTGGATGCAAGCAACACCAGGAAAAGAGCGAGGCAAGCCATGACGATCAAGGTCGGCGAGACCATCCCATCCATGAAGCTGATGCAGGCGACCGCGGAGGGGCCGAAGGAGATTTCCACCGACGACATCTTCAAGGGCAAGAAGGTGGTTCTGTTTGCCGTGCCCGGCGCGTTCACCCCCACCTGCAGCGCCCGCCATCTGCCCGGTTTCGTGCAGAACGCCGAGGCGTTGCACGCCAAGGGCGCCGATACGGTGGCCTGCATCTCGGTCAACGACGCCTTCGTCATGGGCGCGTGGGGCAAGGACCAGGGTACTGACGGCAAGGTGCTGATGCTGGCCGACGGCTCGGCGGCGTTCGCCAAGGCGCTGGGCCTGGAGCTCGACCTGATGGGCCGCGGCATGGGCGTGCGTAGCCAGCGTTACGCGCTGATCGCCCAGGACGGGAAAGTCACCCACCTGGCCGTGGAGCCGCCCGGCGGGTTCGAGGTGAGCAAGGCGGAATCGATCCTGGCCGCATTGTAGGTCGGTCGGCATGAGGCCGGGGGGCGCTTTCCCCCTGGCCTTCCCTTCGCTTCGCGCGCGGCCTATCCATGGCGGGTCACAAGCCACGGAGGCCGCCATGGCGCTCGGTCGTTTTCCCGCCACCCGGCTGCGCCGCAACCGCCACGATCACTGGACCCGCCGGCTGGTGGCGGAGAACGCGCTTTCGGTCGATGACCTGATCTGGCCGATCTTCATCATCGAGGGCAGCGCCACCACCACCGAGGTCGCCGCTATGCCCGGCGTCGTGCGCGTTACGCTCGACCGGCTGGCCGCGCATGTGGCGCCGGCCGCGCGGCTCGGCATTCCCGCCATCGCGCTGTTTCCCGCGACCCCGGCGGCGAAGAAGGACGCGGAGGGGACCGAGGCCACCAATCCCGACAACCTCATGTGCTCGGCCGCGCGCCTGCTCAAGCGCGAATTCCCCGGGATGGGCCTGGTGGGGGATGTTGCGCTCGATCCCTACACCGATCACGGCCATGACGGCGTGATCCGCGACGGCTACGTGGCGAACGATGAGACGCTGGAGATCCTGACCGCGCAGGCGCTGGTCCAGGCCGAGGCGGGGATCGACGTGATCGCGCCGTCGGACATGATGGACGGGCGGGTGGGCGCGATCCGCCACGCGCTCGATCGTGCCGGGCTGATCCATACGCGCATCATGAGCTACGCGGCCAAGTATGCCTCCGCGTTCTACGGTCCATTCCGTGAGGCGGTGGGCTCCGGCGCCTCGCTCAAGGGCGACAAGAAGACCTACCAGATGGATCCGGCCAACACCGACGAGGCGTTGCGCGAGGTGGCGATGGATCTCGATGAAGGCGCGGACATGGTGATGGTCAAGCCCGGGATGCCGTACCTGGATATCGTGCGCCGGGTGAAGGACCGCTTCGGCGTGCCGACCTTCGCCTATCAGGTGTCCGGCGAGTACAGCATGATCGTGGCGGCCGCGCGTAACGGCTGGCTGGATCACGACCGGGCGATGATGGAAAGCCTGATGGGCTTCAAGCGGGCCGGCTGCAACGGCGTGCTGACCTATTTCGCCCCGGCGGCGGCGAATCTGCTGCGCGGCTGATGCTGGCGCTCTATTTCACTCCCGGATCGAGCTCGCTCGCGGCGCATATCGCGCTGCACGAGACCGGGGCGGATTTCGAGGGCCGCCCGATTTCGCTCGCGCGCGGGGAGCAGCGCGACGCCGCGTTCCTCGCGCTCAATCCCGCCGGCCAGGTGCCGCTGCTGCTGATCGACGGCCGCCCGCTCACGGAAGTGCTGGCGATCCTGTTCTACCTTGCCCGCCGCTTCCCCGAGGCGCGGCTGCTGCCCGAGGGCGGGCTGGAGGCCGAGGCGCGGGCGCTGTCGTGGATGTCTTTCGTCGCTGCCACCCTCCATCCCGCGCGGACCCAGCCGATGGAGCAGGCGATGCGGACCTGGCTGGTGGCCGAGCAGCGCCTGGGCGGGGCGGAATGGGCGCTGGGCGGGCGCTACTCGATCGCCGACATCCACCTGTTCCGGCTGTTCTGGCGTTTCGCCGGCTCACGCCATCCCGAGCCGGGTCGCCTGCCGGGGCTGGAAGCCCATGCCGCGCGGGTGATGGCGCGCCCGGCGGTGCGGCGGACGTTCGAGGTCGAGGAAGCGATCGGCTATCATCTGCCGCCCTGAGTGGTGCGGATCAGAGCGGGAAGCAGGCGCTCGCGGTCTGGCTTCCGACCGCGATCGGGGAGAGCAAGGTGCCCGACCAGATCGAGGCGGTGATGGTGACTTTCGCGAAACTCCCGGTCGCGCTGTTGCAGGTCGCGGTGGTTGCGACGGTGACGTCGCTTGCGGTGATCGCGTTGGCGCCGATCCAGAGCTTCGCCAGATTGACCGCGTAGGCTTGCGGATTGGCGCAGCTGGCCCCGCCGATCGCCACGCAGCGCGCGGTCTGCGCCGCGGTCGCCTGCAGCGCGCTGCCGGTCCAGGTCATCAGCCCGACCTCGATCGGGGCCAGCAGCAGCAGGATGAAGATCCAGCCGATCAGGGCGAATTCCAGCGCCGTCTCGCCGCGCCGCGCGCCGCGCCGCCGTGGCTTATGCCCGTTTTGTATCATTGCAGGCGCACCGTGGCGGCTTCGTGGACCCGCGATCCGGCGAACCCGATCACCGAGGCCCCGATCGAGAACGCCGTCCCCGTGGCCGAGATCGTCACGTAGCTTCCGGGCTTCGTGCCGTCCGCGCAGGTGCCCGAGTTGGGCACGGCCGAGAGCGCCAACGGGGTGCCGGAGGTGCAATAGGACGTCGGTCCGGCGACGGTCGCCGTGACGCCGGAAATCGCCGAGGCCTGCTCGACCATCGTGGCGACCTGGCTCGCCGTGACCGAGGTTCCGGTGACGACCGCATAAT